>JAYTRT010000427.1:0-5086 GCA_043746045.1 Actinomycetota bacterium
TCATCGCCGCCACGTCCATCTGTCAGTGATGTCTCGCGACACCAGAGTTTCCTATGTCCTGAGAGACCCGTTTCCCATGTCCTGACTCAGCACACTGCCGGGGGCGCAGTGTGATCTCTCAGGAGATCGGAAACGGACCGAACCCTCACGGGTGATTCGGCCTGAGATCCCCAGGTCACTCCCAACTTTGGAACGACGACCTGGTGGAGCTGCGGGCCTCGCGTGACGCTCGCCCCACCACCCCTACCCATCGAGGCGTGGCGTCGCTGGAACCGTAGGGGTTTCCCCGATTCAACGCGCGCGCTGATCTGGGCACGATCGTCGAACAGCAACTCCCCATGAGTGCATCGATTGGAGCATCCAGTGAAAACACCTCGATTCTTGTCCGACGCTCGGACGAAGGTGACAGCGGCCTTCGTGCTCGGTGCCTTGGTCTGCAGCCTGCCCGGGGCATCGGCGGCACCCGGCGATCCAGCCAGCGGCATCGTGACCATCAACCCGGTTCGAATCCTCGACACCCGCAGTGGGCTCGGCGCACCCGCCGCCCCCGTTGGCGCCGGCCAGACGATCGACCTGGCCGTCGCCGGTGTCGGCGGCGTGCCTGCCAATGCCACCGGCGTGGTGGCCAACGTGACAGTGACCGGTGGCACGGCCGGATCGTTCATCACCGTCTGGCCCACAGGCGAGGCACGGCCAACGGCCTCCTCGCTCAACGTGACGCCTGGCCTCGACCTCCCCAACGAAATCACGGTGGCACTCGGCGTAGGCGGCAAGATCTCCTTGTTCAACAACGGCGGGACCGTCAACCTGGTCGCGGACGTCACCGGGTACCTGATTCCGGGTGGATCCGGCGGCGGCGGCGGCGCGACCTCGCTCACCCGGACCAAGATCGACACGCCGACGATCACCGCCTCCACGAAGATCCAATCGCTCTCCCTTCCGGCTGGGAGCTGGCTGGTGCTGGGCCGTGTCGACGGCGCCCACAACGGAACGACCGGCTCGACCCGGATGGAATGCGACATCCTCGACGGCACCGGCACCTCGATCGATCACGCGAAGATGCGCGCGCAGGACAGCAACGCCGTGCAGCCGATGCAATTCGTATCGCTGACACTGCAGGGCATCGCAACGCTCGCCACACCTGGCGTGGTTCAGCTCAGCTGCGGCTCCACCACAGCCTCCTCGTTCACGCTGACAACAGCCGATATGTCCGCCGTTCAGGTCGCTGCACCCACCGTCCAGCCATGAGGCGTTGACGGGCGCGCTGCGCGAACAGCGCGCCCGATGCGCCGCTCGGGGCGGGGCCCGGACACGCCCATCAGTGGTGATCTTGAGTGCTCGTTCTGCTCGGCTCGCGATTCCTGAGATGGGACAGATCGCCGACTACACGGGTGATAAGTGCGGGCCACGTGATGCCTTGCCACAGCGCGTCGCATTCGGCGAGCAGTCTCGTTGCTTCGTTGAGAATCGCTGAGTCTGTCGTGTCTCGCTGCCCGCAGTTCGCAGTCCACCACTCAGCCGATCAAGCGCGTCGTGGTAATCGGAGAGCCGCGAGCCAGCCACGAGGGCACGCGTATTGCCCTGATGGCACGATGCGCGCTTCTGGCGGATCGGAGGCGTGGCGGAATGAAACGAGTTGAACTCATCGACCGAGTTGCGAACGCCGACACCATTGTCGGTGGCCAGCAGAGAGTGCCCACTGGTGGCCAACAGATCCGTCGTCGAGGTGAGCGCTCTGCGTGATGAATCACCGAGGTCTGACTGGCCGGTTGCTGGCCGGGTCTCCGGCGGTATGGGGCACGCGGAGACGTGCCGTTCTGGTGCTCACCGTGTCAGTTCGAGTGAGGTCGCCCACACTGGCTGTGGCAAACCGCACAGGGTGTCGAGCAGCAACTTCAACCGTGCGCGATCCGCTACACCGGGTGTGGCCACGTGCACAGCGGCCCCGCGAGAACGATCGCTATCGCTTGCGTTTTGTGGGCGTGACGTTGCGTCCCCCACGTGCCGGTATGTCGCGGTTCGGAACGTCCGGATGCCAATCGCTGACAGCGGTCGAATCCGGGCGTCAGTGGACAGTCCACATGGCCGCCGCTGGGCAGAATCCGATGTCCGCCGACACACCATGGGGAACTTGTCCACCTCAGCCATGACGAGGGTCAGGGCCACGGTCACGTCCTGGCCCGACGTGCTCGACCTCCTGGATCGGTGGATACCCCGAGCGTGCACGGGCGAAGAAGACTGGCAGGGATGCCATGACTCGTTGTTCTGCATCGGCGGTCCCTCAGCGGCGATCGAGGGCTTGCGCCAGGTTCACTTCCAGGGCACGATATGCCGCCATGAGCGGAGATCTGGAAGGCAACAAGGCGGCCGTGGCCGCGCACTTCGCTGCACTCAATTCCGGCGACTACTCATCACTGGCGGCGATTCACGCAGCCTCTGGACGCAACCACGCGCAAGCGCCCTTCGACCTTTCGGAGTGGCCGGCGCAGGGCGTTGCCTTTGGCCCGAGCGAGGTGCAGGGTACCTTCGAGTGGCTTCGGTCGGCGGTGCCAGACCTCCAGGCGAAGGTCGAGGTACTCGTCGCCGAGGGCGACAACGTCATTGCGTGGGTGCAGATGTCCGGCACGCAATCCGCACAGCTCGGAACGGTCACGGCGACAGGCGAGCACGTTCAATTTCACCACGCCCACCGCTTCCGGCTCCGCGACGGACTGATCGTCGAACACTGGGCCGTCCGAGATGACCTCCGAGCCCTGCTCCAATCGGGCGTGCTCAAGCCTCCAGGCCCCCCGATCTGAGCGCCGAACAGGAGGAGGGCCGCGAACCAGCGCGCATCAGCTGCGGGACGACTACTCTGCTCACCTCCCGCACACTCTTCAGCGACGGTCGACCATTCGATTACATCGGCGACGACGTGGTCTCCTGGTTGAGATGTGGCCCCTTCGGCGGGCCGGCGACATACGCGCCTGCTCGACGCTCGACGCTCGACGTTGTCATCACTGTTCGGCTCGGTGTATCGGTTGAGCTGGTACTTCCCGAACGGCGTGCTCACAGCGTGGGCGTGAAGCGCACGTCAACCCGGCGAGCTGGCGCTCCATGGAGGTGCAGGCCGTCAAAGGCGTCCAAGCAATGACCAAAGGGGGTTGCCGGCCCGACGAGCAGTGCGGCTCTGCGTACCTCGGGCCCGCGCACGGCCGGCGGAGCGGCGCGTCGGCCCGGTAGGAGACGGCCCGGCTGGCCTCGGCGGGATCAGGTCGTCGGCCCCCGCTCGTGTTGCGACCAGCGAGCCAGTTCGGCGATCTCGTGGTCGACCGCTGCGGCGATCGCTTTGGTGAAGGGGACGTCTTCGTGGACCGCGTCGACTCGCAGCGCACCGGTCTTCCGGTTCGTGGTCGCGTCAAGCTTGCCGATCAGGCGATCGCCGTGCAAGATCGGAAGGGCGTAGTAGCCCCAGCGGCGTTGCGGCGCAGGTTTGTACATCTCGAGCGCGTAGTTGAACTCGAACAGCTCGCGCATCCGGTCGCGGTCGTGGACGAGCCGATCGAAGGGGGACAGCAGAGCCGTGCGCCCGGTGAACGGCCTGCCGAGCTGCTCGGGATCGACACGCCACTCGCCGGCGACATCCTCGATGACCGCCGGCTCGCCAGCGTCGCCGACATCCATCGGCTCGACAGGGCATTCCGGTCCATGCCGGCGGGCGACGCCGAGCGAGCGGAGCCGCTTGTCGTTGCGGATCCGCTCGGCCTCCTCTGCCGGCACGGCGGTGACCTCGGGATACACGCGCTCGGCCAGGTCCCACAGCCGATCACGTCCGTCACGCCCGGCAACGGCGACCTCTCCGCGCTGGGTCATGAACTCGAGCATCATCGCGACGTTCTTGTGATGGTTCCACCCGCTCGATGCCCACGGCGTGACGCACGTGTCGGGGAGCTCCTTCTGTGTCAGTGGCCCGGACTGTCGCAGGCGGCGCAGGAGGTCATCTCGACAGGCGGCGTTGGCGTTGACCCAATCACGTTGCACCGTCTTGTAGTTGCGGAGCTCGCCGGTCCCGGGCCAGTCGGCCATGTCGGCCCGGTACAGGGCGATGTCCTCGCTCGGGCGCAGCATGCCCCGAAGATCGACGAGCGAGTGATCGTCGAGCGCGCGTCGGAGCTCGGACGATGAGTACGAGCTCCCCAGACGGCTCAAGAGCACGAGATCGGCGCTCGGTGCCACGGCCGCAGTCCAGTCGAGTTGCAGCACCGTCAACCGACGCAGCACGTCGGCGAGATCGGTGGACCGTGTCGCGTCGAGCAGCTGCGCACGTACAGCGATTCGGCGAGCGTCGCGACGCGAGAGCCGGTGGATGGTCCCCATCATCACCGAACCTAGCGTCGCGGCGATGGCCGCTTCGACTCTCTCCCATCGCGGGCTACGCCATTCGGCACTGATCGCACCATGCCTCGAGCGGCTTGATCGTGGATGCTCCCGAACAGAGGATGGATGCATGTCTGAACGAGAAATCGACGATTGCCTGGCGTCGCTCGACGAACCCGAACGGGGCACCCTCGAGCAATTGCGAACTGGCGGACGACATCGTCGGCTACGTCACCTCGAAGGGAGCGATGCAGTTCGGCGTCGACAAGCCGCACATATTCGCGACCCGTTGCCGCATCGGACGTCGAGAGCGGTCTCGGCGCACACCGGGATTGCGTCCTGGGTGACCGGGTGATCGCGGATGTTCAGGTTCCGACGCCCATCCCGCTGCGTGGTGTCATGGCTGGAGGTACTGCTCGAGGTCGTCGAGCAGGCTCGGGTGTGTCGGTGTCCAGCTGAGTCCCGCGCGAGTGATCGCGGCGGAGGAGGGTTGGTCCATCGCGAAGACCGCCCCGAGCGGACCGAAGGACTGCTGGGGCATCTGCTGTGCGGGCACGTTGAGCTTCTTGGCGATGAGTTCGGCGATGGCGCGGACGGCGTCGCCTTCGTCGGCAACCGCGTGCCAGGAACTGCCGGCTGGCGCGTTCTCGAGCGCCAGGCGGAACAGGACGGCTGCATCGCGCGCGTGCACGGCTGGCCAGCGTTGGGTGCCGTCGCCGGGATAGCCAGA
>JAYTRT010000428.1:0-5086 GCA_043746045.1 Actinomycetota bacterium
GTCGAGGTGGCGTCGTTCGGGGTGAGGACCAATTGGTACACGGCGCGGCCGGCGACCATCGTGTTGTCGGTGATGGCGACGCCGGTGCTCGGAGTGACCTTGTCGAGCAACTCCTGGGCGAACTGGATCGGGGTGTCGTGAACGGGGTCGAGCGACGAGTCAGTGGTCGCCGGGGTCGTCGCGGCCACAGACGCCGCGCCGAGGCTGGCGTGGGTCGTGGTCGACGTCGAGCTGTCGTAGCTCCACAAATCCTGTCCGTTGCGGATCCAGTTGGTCTCCGCCATCGGTGCGACCGTCGCGACACGGATGTGCTCGGTTCCATCGATCCAAACCTGTGCCGAATGCGAACCGGCCAGCAGGCTCGTGATCGAGGTCGCGGACCCGCCGCCGCCCAACGCACCGAGCGAATCCAACGACGGGAGACCGAGGTTGCTGGTCAGCTGCACCGAGCCGGAGAGTGCCGTGACTTTCGCGGTGCGTACCTTGGTCAGCAACTCCGCGGGTGTCAGTGTCGGCAGAACCGGCGGGGACGCATTGGCGGGTCCGATCACGTTGGGGATGACGGCAGTGGCGGCGACGAGACCAACGGCGATCAACGGCGCGGCCCAGCGACGGTTGACGTGCAGGGGCGATTTCATGTGCCCACCCTATTCTCGGCGTGCTGAGAGGACCCTGAGATCGGGAGACGTACCGCGAACGTTGCGCCCGGTTGGTTGTCGAGGACCCGAATCGTGCCGTGATGGCCCTCCACGATCTGCTCGACGATGGCCAGGCCGAGGCCGGTTCCACCGGTTCCTGCGCTGCCACGCGTGCGATGGTCGTCGAGCCTGACGAACGGCCGAAAAATGTTCTCGCGATCGACGACTGCGACCCCGGGGCCGTCGTCGGAAACTCGCAGTTCCACGGTCGTCGAGCCAACCACTGCCTCGACGATCACCGTTCGGCGGGCGTGTCGGAGCGCGTTGTCGATCAAGTTCGACAACATCCTGTCGAGCTGCTCAGGATCGCCATGGATCATCACAGGCCCCGGTCCCGTTGCCACGACGTTCTTCACGATCAGACGACGTTCGGTCGGCACCGGGCGCTGCGTCACCCGCTCGATGAGGTCGGCGACGACAATGTTCTCGGCGCATCGCACATCTGTGCCGTTCTGACCGCGAGCGAGCATCAACAGGTCGTTGGTCAAGCGTTCCATCCGCCCGTTCTGAACGAGCAGGTTCGGCGCGATCGACACCCAGTCCGCCGACTCGGGATGGGCACCGGCAACCTCGAGCGCAGCCCTGCTGTTTGCGATCGGCGTGCGCAGTTCATGCGATGCGTCGGCAACGAACCGTCGTTGCGCGCGCCCGGCGATCTCCAGTCGATCGAGCATCTCGTTGAGCGTCGTCGCCAAGCGCGCTATCTCGTCGCCGCCGGCCGGAACGGGAAGACGTCGGTCCAGGTGCGAGGCCGATATCTCGGTCACGTCGGCGCGCATCCGGTCGACGGTTCGCAAGGCGCGTCCGACCACGACCCAGATCAGCGCAGCGACGATTGCGACCAGCCCGGTCAGGGTGACTGCGAGCCGATTCCGGACGACCTCCGCGTTGGCCACGGCATCGCGAAGTGATGTCACCACGACGAGGAGTTCGGAGCGGCCGCCGAAGGTTGCCGGAGTGGTTTCCACGAGCCACGGCCCGTTGCCCAGCCCGTCGATCGCGCGGCGAGTCACCCGCGACGGCTGATCCGAGTTCCGCAACGGCGCCGCACCGATCAGTCGCTCGCTCGCAGCGATCACCAGTCCCGCCGGATCGACGACCTGCAGAAATGCAGGGCCGCTGGCGTCGAGCGCAGGCAGCACGGCGGGCAGCGGAGCTCTTCCGGCCAACGCCGCCAACTCGGCGGCCCGCGCCGGACCGGTGCCGGATTGGGCGTCGATCAGTCCGTTGCGAAGTGAGCCGTAGAGCAGCGTCCCACCGACGACCAACCCGATGATCAGCGCCAATGACGCAAGCACGGTGATCCGAACCCGAACCGAGCCGAATCGGAATCGGAATCGGCGCTCGACTCCCGATTTCACATCAACCGGCTCGAGCGACCAGGCGATAGCCGACACCGCGTATGGTCTCGATCGAGACGAGGTCGAACGGCGCGTCGATCTTGCGTCGGAGATACCCGATGTACACCTCGACGATGTTGGTGTCGAAACGATCGTCGTTCCACACGTGGCGGAGCAGGTCGTCCTTGCTCACCACGGTCTCGTGGTGATGGGCCAGGAAGGTCAGCAGTTCGAACTCCTTCGAGGTCAGCTCGATCAGCACGTCGCCGCGCCAACACTGATGGGCGGCGACGTCGATGCGTAGATCGCCCACGGCCAGCACCGATGAGCGAGCGCTGGATCCCCGTCTGATCAACGCCCGCAGACGAGCGAGAAGCACCTGATACGAGAATGGCTTGGACAAGAAGTCATCGGCCCCGAGGTCGAGGGCCTCGGCGTGATCGAGGTCCCCGCCCTTGGCCGTCAACATCATGATCGGCACCGGCCTGTCCCGCTCGCGGAGTTGCCGGACGATCTCGAACCCGTTCAAACCCGGCAACATGATGTCGAGCAGCACCGCGTCGAAGTCGAACTCGGTGGCTCGCCACAGCGCGTCGACACCGTCGTGGGACAATTCGACGACGTAGCCCTCGGCCTCGAGTCCCGTCTGCAGGGTGAGCGCCAAGGCAACCTCGTCCTCAACCACCAACACCCGCATCGGGGCAGTCTCGCAGCACCGACCTGAGACTGCGCTGAGAGACCCGACGACACGGGCTCGCCGCGGTCCGTTCGCTGCCACAGAGCGGCCGGGTTTTGGTCAACGGTCGGTAAATCGGAGGGAGGACGCAATCTGCTCTGATCACTCACACGTAGCGTCGCAGCCATGCTCGCCTTGCTCGATTTTGCCAACAACTGGATTCGCCACGGTGGACTACCGGTCCTTGCCTTGATCGTTTTCGCCGAGAGCGGGTTGTTGCTCGGCTTCTTCCTTCCGGGTGATTCGCTGTTGTTCTTCGGAGGCTTTCTGGCTTCTGACGCTGGGGGCCACATCCTGCCGGGCGGCCTCTTCGCGACAGCTGGCGTCGCGTTCGCCGCAGCAGTGATCGGTGATCAGGTCGGCTACGCCTTCGGGAACAAGGTCGGTCCAGCCGTCTTCGCCCGGCCGAAGAGTCGTCTGTTCAACCCCGAGAACGTCGAGAAGGCGCAGGCGTTCTTCGATCGGCACGGTTCGAAGACGATCGTCCTGGCCCGATTCGTCCCGGTCGTGCGGACCTTCACGCCGATCGTCGCCGGCGTCGGGAAGATGAAGTACCGGACATTCGTCGGCTTCAACATCATCGGCGGCTTTGCGTGGGCTGTCGGCGTGACGACACTCGGCTACTTCCTCGGCAAGATCAACTTCATCAAGCACAACATCGAGTTCGCGGCGATCATCATCGTTGCGATATCGGTGGCTCCGGTGTTCCTCGAATTCCTGCGTCACCGACGTCGCCCCGAGCCGCTCGAGAGCGCACATCGCGACCGCTCGATGTGAGCGGGCATCCGAACAGGCGAAACACGTCGGCGTCGGTCAATCGCCGACGGACGTCAGCAGCAGGAGCGAGAACGTCGTCGGTTCTCGACGAGCGATGATCAATCGACCCCCCTCGGCATCGGCAATCGAACGGGCAAGGGCGAGTCCGATGCCGTTGTTGGAACCGTGACCGCGTCGGAACAGTTCCTCGTCGGTCCCCGAATCGGCCGAGGATCCTTCGTCGGAGACGTCGATCGCGGCGCCGCCGGCAACGCTGCGCGTCACGACTCGGATCGAACCGGTGCCGTGATCGAGAGCATTGTCGATGAGGACATCGAGGATCTGATCGATCGACGCAGTCGACGCCTGGACAACGGCCGAGCAGTTGGGCTCTGCGACGATCGTTCGATGGTGCGACTCGCAGCGCTCTGACCATCGCCTCACGGCATTGGTCGCGACATGATCGATCGGACTCGATTCCGTCGTCGGTGTTGCATCGCGTGCGAACGCGAGGAGATGGCTCACCGTCTGTTCCAGTCGTCCGAGATCGGCCAACGAGGCGCTCGACAGCGCCGACGCGTCGTCACCGTGTTCGACGCGCTCCAACCGCAGCCGCAGGCCGGCGAGCGGCGTGCGCAACTGGTGGGAGACGTCCGCGCTGAAGCGACGTTCTCGTCCGATCGCATCGTTGATCCGGCTCGAACTCTCTGTCAGCGCCTCTCCGAGCAGGTCGATCTCGGCCATTCCCGACGGTGGATGGTCGGCGACGGCGCCGCCGCTGCCGAGTCGAACCGCGCTGGCTGCGAGGTCGGCAACGGGCCGTGTCAGCCGACCGGCCAAGCGCCGGGCGAGGAGCCACGCAATCGCCAACGCGACCGCACCCGCACCCGCCATGATCAGCCATGACCGACGCGCCCGACTGTGGGGCCCGGCCAATGACCGGCTGACTCGAACGACGATCAGGACGTTTTCGCTACGATCGGTCAACGGTGTGGCAACGATGATCGCGCCGCTCGTCCTCGATGATGTCGAACCCAGTTCGGCATCGCGAACTGCGGCATCAGCCGTTTCGGGTCCGACCCCGTACACACGGCGACCGGTCTTGTCGTAGATGCCGAATGGTGGCGGCGCGTCCAACTCGTGCTGCAACGTGTCCAGTTCGGTCGGGTTGACGGGCAGCTTGATCTCGGTCAGCAGATGGGCGATGGTCGCCTGGAGACGGACGACCTCGGAATCGATCATCGAACGTTGAACGACGATCGCGAGCGGGACTCCGAGCACGAGGAGGACGAATGTCGTGACCCCGATGATGGCAGTCGTGATCCGTCGCCTCACGGTGACTCGAGCCGGTAACCGACGCCACGCACCGTCACGATCTCGACGAAGGTCCCGAGCTTTCGGCGAATCGTCACGATGTGCATGTCGACGGTCTTGGTCGAGCTGTCCCAATGCAGGTCCCAGATGTCGGCCAACAGGCGATCCCTCGTCACGACCCGCCCGACCTCTCTGGCCAAGTAGAGCAACAACTCGAACTCGCGCGGGCGGAGTTCCATCGA
>JAYTRT010000429.1:0-5083 GCA_043746045.1 Actinomycetota bacterium
TTTTCGCACCAGCGTCGGGCAAGCTCCACTGGACCGCGATCGGGACGATCCCTGCGAGCCGCGACAACAAGGGCAACCTCACCGAGCACATCTCCGCGATCGCCAGCGCCGACGGCAAAGCCTTGCTCGTCGGAACCGACACCGGCCGCCTGTTCCGGTCGAACGCCCCCACGTTCGCCGCCATCGACCACACACCCGCCCCGACCCCGGGACACATCACCCGGTTCGTGGCGCACAGCGCCACCAACGCCTTCGCCACCGCCGCCGGTCAACAGCTCTGGAGACTCACCGGTACCACCTGGAAGGCCGCCACCGGGCCGCCCGGTGCGCAAGGTGACTTCACTGCGTTCGACACCGACTGGACCACCAACCCCAAGGCCCTGTTCCTGGCCACCGACAACCGGGTGTTCAGCTCGGCCGACAACGCGAAGACCTGGAACGACATCTCCGCCGGCCTTCCCGAAACACCCCATTGCGCCGACGTGCAGTTCGTCACCGAGCGCAGCGGCCTGCATCAGCTCTACGTCGGCACCTACGGCCGATCCGTGTTCCGACGCATCCTCAACGCGGACCACGCCGAACCACGAGAAGTGATCCTCGACGGGCACATGGACCTCGTCGACAGAGTCGCAATCGGCCACGACCAATGGGCGCACCCTCATTTCCACAACGTCGTCCCACTCGGCCCGGACCATCCCGTCGAGCACATCGTCATCGTCGAAGACGACGGCGACGAGGTCCAGGTCGTGCTCGAGCTCACCTTCCAGTGGTTTCTCGATGGCAAGGTCGAGATCGTCCACCACACCAAGCTCATCTCCAAAGACGAGGACAACGACATCGAAGACACCCACACGGCGACTGTCAGCCTCGCACCGGGGACGAGCCAGACGACCATCTTCGATCTCGCCAGCGACGAGCTCTGGCCCGATCGAGCGCATGTTGAATTCACCGTTCAGAACTAGTGCCCTCGATATCGGCGTTGACTCCATATCGGCGTTGACTCCGGGGTGTCACGACGGTGAACGTGCGGGGCGGGCACGTTGCGGCCGAATCAGGTGTGCTTCGCCCGTGTGAGTCCGTCCATGAACACTCGGGCCATGCGCAGAGTGAAGGTCGGTTGCTCCCCGGGTACCGACTGATGGAGCAGCTCGACGATCTTCTCGCTGGAGTGGACGTCGTCCTCTCTGACGATGTGCTGGACCGAATCGATGAAATCGTGCCGCCCGGAACGGACGTCGGCACCCTGGACCAGGCGTACGTGCCGCCGGCGATCCAACGGACGGACCTGCGACGTCGCCCGCTCGGCGAGCGCTCCGCCGCGTGACGCGCTGGTCGGGAGCGAGGGCACCCGACCACCGATCACGTTGCGGAGACTGGGGCTCATCGGTCCAGCAGCGCGTTCAGAAGTTGTAGGTGATGGTGGCTCCACAGAATTTCGGTGCGGCGCCGGTGGCGAACGCCTGGATGTATGGCGCCGCAAGGGGTCCCACCGGGGGCGGTGTGGCCGTGAACACCAGATCGCCCGAGACGTGGTTGTCGACCGTGCGGAGTGACACCTGGGTGATGCCGACCCGAGTGCTCCCCGGGTCCGTCACGAAGTACAGATCGAAGTCGATGCTCGCCGACGCGCCGACATCTTTGTACCTGACCGACGCTGCCGTGATCTTGGCGCCGACGGGGAGTTCGATCGGGAGATAGGCGAGCGTGTCCCGCATCGTCCGACATCCGAAGAGGTCGGCACCGGTACCCACTGTGAAATTTTCGTCGGCGACGCTGGAGGTGCCCGATATCACCAGTGTGCAACCCGACGCCGGACACGTCGGTCCGGGTGGTCCGGGAGGGCCAGGGGTTCCTGACCCGACGGGCGCCGGCTGGTAATAACCGACGATGTCGATCAGGAGATCGAGGGTGCCGCCGTTGTTGTACGCCGAGATCGTCCCGGTGGCCGAGAGTGCGACCGTGACTTGGTTCGGTGTCGGTGCTCCACCAGTGACGACGTTGAGGTTCGACGCAGTCGGTCGCGGGCTGGCATCAGCAGGGTAGATCGTGACGTAGCTGATCGCCGTCGGGTTGACCGCCGTGGCGTGGACCGATTTTGCGGCGGGAGGCCGGACGGGGACGGCAGACGCGACACGGGGGTCGGGTGACGGGACTCTCGGTAGCGCTGAACCGTACACCTGGCACCCGACGTCCGGTAGAGGCAAAGACACCAGCCGGAGCGTTGACAGAATCAGTCATTCGTGGTTCTATGACCACTGGTCACATGACCACTGGTCATGTTGGCTCCCGGTCATGTTGGTTGCTGGTCATGTTGGTTCTTGATTGTGTGGAGGTCGACGGTCTGATGATGGAGAAGGTACCGGTGTCGGATTGGGCGACGGATTATGACGTCCTCGATCCGGAATACGTTCGTCACCCGTATCCGGTGTGGGATGAGCTGCGCGCTGGCTGTCCTGTTGCCCATTCGGACAGGTGGGGCGGTTCGTTCATGCCGACGCGATACGCAGACGTGGTGGCTGTGGCTCATGACATCGACCACTTCAGTTCGCGCGAGATCGGGGTGGTCGGGGCCGGTGAGGGCGAGGACGCGCCGGGGAGCAGCTTGCCTGTGGGTGTCGGCTTGCCGCCGATCGACGTCGACCCGCCGGTTCACACGTGGGCCCGCCGGTTGATCCTGCCGTGGTTCTCGCACACCCGTGTCGACGGTTACGAGGCGATGACCCGTGAACTGTGCAACTCCTTGATCGATGACATCATCGCCAACTGTCGCGGCGACGCCGCGGTCGACTATGCGCAGCGGATCCCCGTGAAGGTGATCTCGTGGATGCTGGGTGTGCCCGACGAGCTGAGCGACGTGTTCACGCACTGGGTGCGTGACACGCTCGAATTCGGCCACGACCCGGAGCGAAGCGGACCGGCATGGGAAGCAATGGCCGTGTACTTCATCGGAGCCATCGAGGAACGCAAGGCCAACCCGGGTGACGATCTGATCAGCGATCTGATCCGTGCCGAAGTCGACGGCGGGCCCGTACCCGATGTCCACATCCTCGGCACGATCGCGCTGACGCTCGTCGCCGGCGTGGACACGACCTGGTCCGGCATCGGCTCGGCGATGTGGCACCTCGCCACCCACGACGAAGACCGTCAACGCTTGGTCGACGACCCGTCGTTGATTCCGACCGCGATCGAGGAGCTGTTGCGCGCGTACTCGCCGGTGACGATGGCACGCGTCGCAACGACCGACACCGAGATCGCCGGCTGCCCGGTCAAGCAGGGTGACAAGGTGCTGCTCAGCTTCGCCGCTGCGAACCGTGATCCGGAGGCGTTCGAACGAGCTGACGAGGTGATCATCGATCGCGCCAAGAACCGCCACGTCGCGTTCGGTGTCGGCATCCACCGTTGCGCCGGCTCGAACCTTGCACGGATGGAGCTGCGCGTCGCGGTCGAGACGTGGCTGCAGCGGCTGCCCCGGTTCCATCTCGCCGATGGCGCCGAGGTCACGTGGGCCGGAGGCCAGGTTCGGGGCCCCCGAACGATTCCGGTCACGTTCACGACGAAGGAGGTCGCGCCATGAAAGTGCATGTCGACCCGGCCCTGTGCCAGGGCCACAACCGCTGCTATGCGCTGGCGCCGGAACTGTTCGACGTCGACGACTTCGGCAACGCCAGCGAGAAGGGCGACGGCAACGTCCCGGCCGAACTCGTGGAGCAGGCACGCCTCGCAGTGGCGAACTGCCCCGAATACGCGATCACGATCACCGAATAGGGGCACGATGCCGACAGCGACATGGGACCGACTGAACAGTTCCCGACGCAATGCGGTGCTCGCCGCAGCTGAGGACGAGTTCGCCGAGAACGGATTCTCTCGCGGCAGCCTCAACGTGATCGCCCGCAATGCAGGCGTCGCCAAGGGCAGCCTGTTCCAGTACTTCGAGGACAAGGCCGATCTCTTCGGCCACATCGTCGACCGCGCCAGCGCCCGCATCGGTGCAGCGATGGACGCGGTCGATGCCGAACTCGACTGGGACGCCGCATTCTTTCCAGCGTTCACGAGCATGTTGAGCGCCTGGGCCGGCCACTTCGACCAGCATCCTCGTGACCGAGCGCTGACGGTCTGGGCGAGCCTCGAACTCGACAACGAAACACGGCGCGTCGTCACCGACGAGGTCGTCCGCCGACACCTCGACTTCATCGGGCCGCATCTGTACGCAGCTCGTGCACAGCGCTGGCTCCGACCGGACGCCGACTTGGACGCGTTCATGTCGCTGCTTCTGCTGCTGTTGCCTCACCTGGCGATGGAACCGAGCATGCGTCACGTCGACCCGTTGTTCGCCGGTGAACAAAGCGACTCGGACCGTGACAGCATCCGTCGCCTCGTCGCCGTGTTCCGGGCCGCATTCGGGACCACGACCTCGATCACCGAATCCAGCGGGCGACCTCAACGGAACGCGTCCGTGGAGACGCGAACGACATCAGTCGAACGATCACAACTTCGATGAAGATCCCGACGTTCGACGAGGCCCGTCTCGCCGTCGCAGCGGGTGAGTCGATCGACGACGTCGCCCGCGCCATGGTCGCCACGATGACACCCGAGGAACGACTCTGGTGCCTCGATGGTGACGCCCCGACGTGGGCCGGACTCGGCTTCATGACGAAGCAGGACGGCTACCACAAGGCACCATTCGCGGCCGGCGAGATCGACCGAGTCGGCCTGCCCGGCATCCGCTTCAGCGACGGACCACGAGGAGCGGTGATCGGCAACGCAACCTGTTTCCCGGTGACGATGGCCCGGGGCGCAACATGGGACCCGGACCTCGAAGAACGGGTCGGTGACGCGATCGGACTCGAACTTCGGGCGCTCGGCGCGAACCTCACCGGCGCCGTCTGCGTCAACGTCTTGCGTCATCCGGCGTGGGGTCGTGCCCAAGAGACGTACGGCGAGGACCCCCACCATGTCGGCGAGCTCGGCGCAGCGTTGACCCGCGGGTTGCAGCGCCACGTGATGGCCTGCGTCAAGCACTTTGCCTGCAACTCGATGGAAAACGCGCGGTTCTCCGTCGACATCGAAATCGACGACGTCGCTC
>JAYTRT010000430.1:0-1536 GCA_043746045.1 Actinomycetota bacterium
CGCCGTTCTGCGCTCGTTGCGGTCGAGGCGAGGGGTGTCGTTGTGGACGCTGTTCTGAGTGGGGCGCTCAGAGCCGTGTGATGGTTCCCTTGTACTTGAGTGCCTTGGCCGTCGGCCATTTCCGGTCGGTTGTGATGAGGTGGTCTGCTTCCTGCTCGATCGCAGTTGCGATGATCAGTGCGTCCGGAAGGCGAAGGGCGCGGTGCGCTGCGCTGCGCGTAGTCTCGCGGCAGTCGTCGCGATCTCGATGTCGAGCGGGATGATCGAGATGGGGAGGCGGTCGAGGAAAGTCCGAACGGCCTGAACAGCTGACTCGCTTCGGCGGGCGGGGCCAACGAGGGACTCGGCGAGAGCCGATGATGCGAGGGCGATATGGTCACCGTGTCGCAGGGCGTCGGCGAGCGCCTCGTGCGACGTCTGGTGGTGTGCGTCGAGGTCGTCGAGGAACCCGATGATGATCCCGGCGTCAAGGTGGATCAGACCCATTCTTGTCGCAGGTCGTCGAGTTCGTTGGCGGTGTATGCGCCGGTCATGGCGCCAGCGAATTCGGCGAGGATGTCGTGTTCTCGCTCGAGCACGACACGGCCAGCGCCATCCGCGTGCGCAACGACACGATCGCCGATCTCGAGGCCTGCGGCGCGCAACGCGTCCGCAGGGATCGTGATCTGATGCTTGGAACTGATCCGTGTCGCGCCGCGCCGACGGTTCTTTACTTCGCTCATGAATGTAAAGGTACTTCGTGTAGGATCACCACCGAACCGACTTCGCGAGGCCACGGGCGGGGTCAATCCTGCCCAGCAGCAAGGGCGGAAGCGACGATCTGGGCCGACGTGGATGAGGGGCCAGGGGTGTGATTATGCGTGGTCGTTCTGTGCTCGCGAGCCCGAGATGTTCGAGTTTGATGGTGCGATCGTGAGGGAGCTCGGTCAGACGGCGACGATGTCGATGAGGTGCTCGATACCGATGAGATCCTTGGCGTTGCGTGTGTAAAGGCGGGCGTTGTGCGCGTGTGCTGTCGCAGCGATGAGGAGATCCATCACCCTCGCCCGTGGTTGTCGTCCAGCTTGAGCGACAGCCGCAGCGAGTTGGCCATAGCTCGCCGAGACGTCGTAGTCGACCGGGAGAGCGTCGAACGTCCGCTGGAGCTCCGAGAGCCGCCGTAGCCGTTCCGCGCGCACCGCCGCGTCAGCGGTCACAAGTACGCCGAAGTGAAGTTCTGCGAGTGATGCGACGCTGATCGCGAGTTCGCCCTCAAGCGGAGCAACGTCGTCGGCGATCAACACGCTGGTGTCAAGAATCGCCTTGGACACTGCGCTCCCACGGATTCGCGGCCGACTGATCGATCAGGTCGCGATCGCGCTCCCAGTCAGGGTCGGGCCGACCGCTGAACAGGACAGCGATGTCATCCCAACGCTGCCAACGCCGTGGTGCTGCGGGGACCATTCGAGCGGCGAGACGACCGGCGACGGTGATGTCAATCTCTTCACCGCCTTCAACGCGCCGTACCAATTCAGATGCGTCCTGGCGCAGTTCTCG
>JAYTRT010000431.1:0-15081 GCA_043746045.1 Actinomycetota bacterium
CCCTGCGATCCGGTACCCCGACGGCGACGCACTGCGCGATGACCTCCGCCGCTTCCGCAACGGCGAACCGGTCAAGGCCTTGGCCGGCGTGGTCGCCGGCGCAGGATCTGCCGGACGCGCTCAATCGGGCGCAACCACCGTTGCCCGCACCGTGGTACCTCCCCGGCCGAACACGGGTGCGGTCGGTACGGCGGCAACGGCGGCCAACGCAGCGACAGCGCAAGCCAATGCCACCACGGCGATGCCTCGGACCGGTGCCGTGTCCACGTCGACGGGCGGGGTTCGTCCACCGGGGAGCCGGTACCCGACGGGGGCCAACGAAGCCGTCTACTACGATCCGCCGCAGCGCCGCGGTTGGTGGGGCATCGCCGCGTTCATCGCGATCGTTGCGCTGGCCATCGGCGGGTTCGTCTTGTTCAAGGCACTGAACCACAAGGACAAGGCGACATCCTTCAGCCTGATCGACGTCAGGGGCCAACCGCTGGACCTGGCCACCAACAACATCCGCGCCGCCGGGTTGCAACCGAACGGTGTCCTCAAGCCAGATCCGAATGCTGCAGAGGGCGTCGTCTATCTGACGGACCCGGCACCGAACGTGATCGTCAAGAAGGATCAGGTCATCACCCTCTACTTCAACCCGGTCAAGGAGTTGAAGGCAATTCCCGATGTCGTTGGTCACCCGCTCGCCCAGGCCAAGGATCTGCTCACCGCCCAGGGCTTTGCGATCGGCGCGCCGGTCGGAGTCGAGGATGCAACCGTTCCGGCCGGTCAGGTGATCAGCCAGGATCCACCCGCCAGCACGCCAGCAAAGCAGGGCACGGCCGTCATCCTGACGGTGTCACAGGGCGCGGGGCAGTTCACGATCCCGGGGCTGGCCGGAGCACCCCAGGACGTCGCCAAGAACCTCCTCCAGGGCGAACCGGGCAAGCTCGTCGTCGTTCTGGCCAGCGAGAACAACGACACGGTCCCCGCCGGTGACGTGATCCGAACCGTTCCCGGACCCGACACGGTGGTCAACAAGGGCAGCACCATCACCCTCTACATCAGCACTGGACCGACACCCGTGGTCGTGCCACCGTTGATCGGCCTGACCGAGGCCAATGCGCGCAGCCTGTTGGCCGACAAGGGTCTGATCGCCGATCCCGTGACGACGAAGGACTATCCGTTCGGAAGTGTCAACGTCGGCCTGGTGGTCGAGCAGAGTGTGGCCGCCAATCAGCAGGTGAACTCCAGCACGTCGATCGGCCTCGTGATCGGCAAGGCACTCCCGGAAACCACGACCACCCCTGTGCCGACCACCACGTCGACCGTCCCAGCCCCCACGACAACCGCTGCGCAAGCAACGACCACGTCATCCAGCAGTCCAGCCGCGACGACCACCGCTGCCACGATCCTCGCGCCGTGACGGGGTCCTGACACGGCCCTCACCAACACGGCCCTCACCAACACGGCCCTCACGACCGGCCGATTTCTGCTCAGAAGTGTCCCACGGGGCGCGGCTGAGCAACCTGTCTGCACGTCGTTGCCCCGTGGGGCACTCTTGGGCGGGGACCGCAGCAGCGTTGGCCCGGCGCCATTTCGCTCACGGCCTCAGGCGGGCTGGCGATCGATGGTGCCGAGGAAGTTGCGGAGCAGATCGTGACCGGCCGCCGTGAGGATGCTCTCCGGGTGGAACTGAACCCCCTCGATCGGGAATTCACGGTGACGGATACCCATGATGATGCCATCGTCGGTCGAAGCGGTGACCTCGAGACAGCTGGGCACGGTGGCGGGATCGATCACGAGCGAGTGGTAACGGGTAGCCGTCAATGGATTGGGCAGCCCGGCGAACACGCCCGTGTCACCGTGGCGGATGACGCTGGTCTTGCCGTGCATCAGTTCCGGGGCGCGCACCACACTGGCGCCGAAGACGTGGCCGATGCCCTGATGACCGAGGCAGACACCGAGAACCGGAATGCCTCGCTCGCCGAGCACCGGCACGAGCGCGCACAGGATGCCGGCATCCTCCGGGCGGCCAGGACCGGGCGACAGCAGGACGGCATCCGGCTCGAGGTCCAGTGCCTGCTCGACCGTCAGCGCGTCGTTGCGGTGGACGAGTGGCTCGGCCCCGAGCTCGCCGAGGTACTGGACCAGGTTGTAGACGAAGCTGTCGTAGCTGTCGAGCACGAGGATGCGGGCCATCCGCACAGCCTGCCCGGTTCGGCCGTGTTGTGTCGAGCCAGTTCCGGCCCGGGCCGACTACACTCGCTTCTTCGTGGCACCACCTAAGCGCAGAACTGGCGGACGAGTAACTCCGAAGGGCACCAAGCCGGGGCAGCTGCCCAGGGCCGGTAGCCCGCCGATCGGTGGCTCGTCGACGCGCCCGACCGGGTCATCGACCTCCACCGCCACGTCGACCAACATCGGTGTGTCGTCGCGGTACACGCCGCCTGTCCCGCAGTCGGCCAAGCAGAGTCCGAAGTGGGTTCCGATCCTGATGCTGGTCTTCCTCGGCCTCGGCGTGATCACCATCCTGAGTCGTTATCTGTTGTCCGACCGGGTCGGAAACTGGCCCGTGTTCGCCGGCCTCGGCCTGGTTCTCGCTGGTCTGTACACCGCGACGAAGTGGCATTGACCGCGCGTCTCGGGTGACTTTCGGGCGGTCGCGTTGTGCACCGCCTGAATTACATTGATGTCGTTCGTCAACACCTTTATCCACAGATTGTGGACAAGTGTGCTCATTCGATCGGTGCAACGAGCTCCATGTCCTCGAGGCAGTGTCGAGGTGGTGGAGGGTCTTCATCGGGGGCCAACGTCATCTTCAACTCCAGGCCACATAAGGAGCAGCGGTACTTGACGTTGATACGTCGCATCTCCCCGGCGGGCGGTGGAGGCGGCAGCGGCGTGGTCATACTGCGCAGCATGCCGATACCACTTTTCCACAGGACCCAGCCGAGAATGACGGCAAATCCGACCCAGACGATGGTCGAAGCGGCAGGCACGAACGTAACGCTACAGGTGAGCGTTCACCCCAAACGCTCGATGATCGTGGCGTTGGCCATGCCCCCGCCCTCGCACATCGTCTGCAGCCCGTAGCGGCCACCCGTTCGTTCGAGTTCGTTGAGCATCGTGGTCATCAGTCGTGCTCCCGAGCATCCGAGGGGGTGACCGAGAGCAATCGCCCCACCGTTGACGTTGACCCTGTCCATGTTCGGGTGGATCTCCTTTTCCCACGCCAGAACGACAGAGGCGAACGCCTCGTTGATCTCGATCACGTCCATGTCGTCGATCGTCAAACCAGCCCGCTCGAGCACCTTTCGGGTTGCGGGAATCCCAGCCGTCAACATGAACCGCGGATCGGCCCCGGCCAACGAGAAGTTCACGAAACGGGCTCGCGGCGTGAGACCCAATCGAACGGCGCGCTCCTCACTCATGATCAACATCGCGGCCGAGCCGTCGGTGATCTGCGATGAGTTGCCGGCAGTGACCCGCCCGCCGTCTTCCTCCGTGCGGAAGGCCGGCCTGAGCATCGCCAGCGACTCCATCGATGTCTCGCGCAGACCCTCGTCGGTGGTCATCGTTCTTCCCTCGAAATCGATGATCGGCAGGATCTCGCGGTCGAACCTGCCTTCCTTGGTCGCCCGGGCGGCGTACTGCTGACTGCGCATCGCGAACGCGTCGAGCTCGTCTCGACTGATGTCCCACGACTCGGCGATCAGCTCGGCGGAAACACCCTGCGGGACAAGACCGCCCTGGGACTGATATCGATCGGCCATCGTCGGCCCGAACGGGAACCCGAACTTGGCATCCATGAACGACGCCCCCATCGGAACCCGCGTCATCACCTCGACCCCGGCGGCGACGACGATGTCGTACGCTCCAGCCATCACGCCCTGTGCGGCGAAGTGCGCGGCCTGTTGCGAGGAACCGCATTGCCGGTCGATGGTCGTGCCGGGAACGGTGTCCGGCCATCCGGCAGCCAGTACCGCATTCCGGCCGATGTTCGCCGCCTGTTCGCCAACCTGCATGACACAACCCATCACGACATCGTCGATGCCGGCCGGGTCGATACCGGTGCGGTCGACGAGAGCCGACAGTGTCTGGGCGGCGAGATCCACCGGATGCCAGCTCTTGAGCCGACCGTTGCGACGACCGAGCGGTGTGCGTATTGCGTCGACTATGACGGCGGTGGTCATCGGTGGCTCCTGATTGAACGTGCCGTAGTTTGACCGGCGTTGATCATCAGGGGCGAATTAATCACCTGCATCAATTCTCAGTCGACGGCGTCGATGACCTTGCTCAGGGCGCGCTGCACGCCGGCGACGTCGGACTCGGTCAGCTTGCCGAGGAAGTTCCGTTTCAGCACCCGCAGGTACGTCGTGTTCGCCCGGCGCCACAGGTCGCGTCCCTCGCGGGTGAGGACGATCACGACCACCCGCTGGTCATCGAGACGACCCCGATCGCGACGGATCAGTTCTTCTTCCTCCATTCGGCTCAGCTGGCGCGAAAGGCTGGAGGGACTGCGCACGAGATGATCGGCGAGATCCATCACGCGCACCCGACCGCCGGCGAGTTGCAGCGCGTTGAGTACCTCGAACCAGGCCAGCGGGATGTCGCGTTCGTCGAGCAGGGCTTGATTCAGCGCGCGGTCGAGCAACGAATGAGCGATCACGAACGACCGCCAGACCGCAAGTCTTTCGGGATCGGGCGCAGCCATCAGATGACCGCTTCCGGGGGCTCGGTGTGTTCGGTCGCGTGCAACGCCGCCTCGAAAGCAGCGAGCCCGATCTCGATCTCGCGCGCATCGACGACCAGCGGAGGCATCCAACGCAGCGTGGTCGCATATGTTCCGGCGTTCATCAGGATCATCCGGCCTTGGTGCAGACAGTGCGCCTGAACGGCCGCCAGGCGCGCCGCGCTGGCGAACTCGGTACCGACCATCAAGCCGAGACCGCGCACCTGGATGATCCCCGCGTCACGGCGCTGCAGTTCGCGCAGTCCGGACCGCAGTTGCTCACCGCGATCGCGAACGTTCTGAAGGAAGCCCGGATCGCTCATGATGCCGATGGTGGCCAGCGCCGCCGCGCACCCCATCGGATTCCCGCCGTATGTGCCGCCATGACTTCCCTGTGTCCACTTCGCATCCAATTCAGCCGTCGTCCCGAGGGCCGCGAACGGAAAGCCCGATGCAATCCCCTTCGCCATACAGATGATGTCCGGCTCGATGCCGAAGTGATCGACTGCGAACATCTCGCCCGTCCGGCCGAAGCCGCTCTGTACCTCATCGGCGACGAACAGAATTCGATGCGCGCGGCATCGATCGACGATGCCTGTGATGAATGCCGGCGGAGCCGGGATGTAACCACCTTCGCCGAGCACCGGCTCGATGATCATCGCTGCGGTTTCGTCCGGTGCCGTCATCGACTTCAGGAGATGATCCAGGCCGTGCAACGCCGCCGCGATCTCCGCGTCCTGATCATCGGCCAGCGGGTCGGGGAACGGAGCCACGTAGACGCCGCTCGGCAGTGGAGCATGCCCGGCCCGGTACCCGGTCTTCGACGTCGTCATCGCCATCGCCATGTGGGTGCGACCGTGGAAGCTGCCGCTGAAGACGATGATGTTCGGGCGCTTCGTCGCCTGCTTGGCCAACTTCACCGCCGCTTCGGTGATCTCTGCTCCGGAGTTCGCGTAGAAGAACTTCTCGATTCCGGCCGGCGTCAGCCGTGCCAGCTCGGCCGCCAAGGGTTCGAGCAGATCGTGCTTGAAGACATTGACCTGAGCGTGGATGAATCGGGCGGCCTGGGTTGCGATTGCCTCGACCACTTTCGGGTGAGCGTGACCGGTCGAGTTGACAGCGATGCCCGCCGCGAAATCGAGGTACTCGTCTCCCGATGTCGTCGTGACCCAACAGCCCTGCCCGCTCGCCACCTCGAGCGGAGTCACCGAGAACCAGACATCGGAGAGATGTGAACTCATGGTGGGGAATGCTACGTCAGCGCGTGAGCTGCTCGATCAGCCCGGACAACCATTTCCGCAGGTAGTTGCAAAAGCAACTACAGCTCGGCAACGGCTTCCACAGCGTCGGCGAAGGACAGCTTGTCGATCAGCAACTTCCGGCACTGCATCAGCGGCTTCGGCATCGCCAATCCGAGCGCGCCGCGGAACCGTCCGTGCTTGCCGTACAGAGCGAGGAACGACCGCTCGTCGACCGAGCCCTTGACGATGCGCACCTCGTCGTCGCCGGCTGCGCGACCGATGAACTGGATCCGCTTGCCGAACTGTTCACTCCAGAAGAACGGCACAGCGCTGTAGGGCTGCGGCTCGTCTCCGGCGGCCACAGAAACCATGTTCTTGGCCACGTGCAGACCTTGCTCGGCAGCGTTGGTCCAGTGCTCGACTCTCATTTCCTCGTCGTCGAATTGCGGATTCGGCCAGCGGGCGACGTCGCCCGCCGCGTACACACCTGGCACTCCCGCGTTCAATGTCGCGTCGCAGACGACACCATCGCGCAGTTCCAGGCCGCTTCCGGCCAGCCAACCGGTCGACGGTGAAACGCCGATGCCGACCACCACGAGATCGCTGACGACGGAGTCGCCATCGCCGAGACGCACGACGAGATCGGCGCCGATACGTTCGATCGCGCGCACCGAGACACTGCAACGGATGGTCACTCCGTTGTCGGCGTGCAGGGTGGTCACCGCCATGCCCATTTCGGCGCCGAGTCCACGGATCAATGGCGCGGGAAGGCCTTCGAGTACGACCACTTCGTTGCCGAGCGAACGTGCAGTTGCGGCGACCTCGAGCCCGATGAAGCCGGCACCGATGACGGTGACTCGTTGGCCGCCGGCCAACAGGCGGGCCCGCAGTGCGAGCGAATCATCGAGGGTGCGCAGCTCGAACAACGAATCGTCGACCGGCTGTCCGGGCAGGCGCCGAATCGCAGCGCCCGTCGCAATCACCAGCCCGTCGAACGCCAACGATGAGCCGTCGGCCAGCGCCACGTTGTGTTCGTCGACGGAAAGGCCGGTCGCGGCGACCCCGAGACGAAGCTCCAAGGACAGCGAGTCCACTTCGCCATCGCGCAGCAGACCGATCCGGTCCGGTTCCCACTCGCCGGCGAGGATCTTCTTCGACAGGGGCGGCCGATCGTATGGTTGATGCGTCTCGTTTCCGACCAGCGTGATCGTGCCTTCGAACCCGTGCGCACGGAGTCCGCCGCAAGCCCGGACCCCTGCCAGTGATGCTCCGATGACGACAACGCTTTCCACGGGTGGTCAGCGTAATGGCGGCTCAGCGCTGGGCCCGAATACCGGTTTCGTCGATGACGCTGGTGCGGACCAGCTGACCGGAAAAGGTGATCGGTCGGCGAGAACCGGTGACATCGATCGACAGTGTGTCGGCGGTGGTCAGCGGTTGCGGTCGCCAGATCAGGGCATAGCCGTCGTTCGTCAGCCGTCCGCCCAGCTCGACGTGGATCGTCCGCGTCTGCCCCCGGGCGAGATCGATCGTCATCGTCGACACGTTCCACCCGAGTTCGGTCGTCGACTGCGGCGTCGTCGCAGCATTGTCGAGTGTGATCGCCGTCGCGGCGAGCGGGCTGTAGATGCTGAGCGACGTCCGGTTCGTACCGACGACCAGACCGAGGGTGTTCCCGATGACGTAGTCGCCGTAGCCAGTTGTCGGGGCAGTGTTCTGCAGCGTGACGACAAGATCGGCCGCTACGGCATGGGTCGTGGCGTCGTACGTCGCCGTATACGCGACGGTCCGCTTCAAGAAGAGGTCGATCGTGTTGCCGCCGAGGTTGTTCGACACGATCGCCAGACCATCGTGGCCGTCCGGCGGGGGAAGACGGGCGGCCATGCCGATCAGCCGGATCGCCTCCTGCTCGGCCGGACGGCGTGCCCACCAGGAGATGTGCCCCTCGGTCGCCGGCGGTCCCAGTGCCCGGCCGAGCTGCTGTGGACCCGGCAACGCCGACCCGAGAAACTGTCGCAGTGCCGCACCTGCGGCGGCCTGGATGACGACCTGTCGGTCCGCATCCATCAGCTGGTACTGGTCGAACAGCAGGAACTGACGCAGTCTGTCTGCGTCGAGGTGCTGCGTGACCGGTGGAGTCCCGACGCTGATGTCGACCGGGCCCGCCACCTGGAGCAACGACGAGATGCCGACCGGATCGATGACGATCACTCCATCGACGATGCCGTGACCGGCAGCGGCGTACATCTGGGCCAGCACGTTCGCTGTCGTCGGTGTGTCGGGATCGATCGTCGCGTTCGACCAGAAGTTCGGGTCGACTGCTGCGGTCGCACTGCCCGCTCCCAACGCTCCGTAGCGATCGAAGTAGTCAGGAGATACGTGCAAATGCAACGGAGTGGCTGCGGCCAGGTCGGCGATCAAACCGGCCGTGAGGCCATTCGTCGATTGCGCGATCTTGCCGTTGGTCACGGTGATCTCGGCGTAATCACCCATCGCACCACCCTGGCCGCGCGCTGTTCCGGGGCCGGTGAACGCGACGAGGTAGTGACGTGTGCCCTCGGTGCCGAGCATCGCCGGACCGTTCGCCGAGAGTGCGGCGATCGCGTGGGTCTGTGTCAACGCCCTGTCGACATCTGCACGAGTCTTGGTCAGCTGCCGACGCACTGCACCGATCAACCATGGGGATGGCTCGCTGTCGAAAGCAACGGCGAGATCTGCGACAGAGCCATCGAGCGCGGCGAACGGCTGGGCCAGCGCGCCGAGCGTGGCGACGTCCAGCTGGCCGGCTGTCAAGCGCAGCTGCTCGACATCTGCGACGGCAAGTGCATCCGCCGCTGCCGCTGCCGCCCGTGCAGCCTTCGAGATGATCTCGTTGGCCAGTGCTCGGTGTTGGGCCACCACCGGGAGCAGCCGAGCCGGCCGTGTCCACACCGCATCGAGCTCGCCCGACGCAGCGTGCAGGTACGTCGAAGCCTGCCGCAGGGTGACACCGGCCCTCGTCGTGTCGCCATTGCGTAGTTGATCGAAGCCGTCCGTCAACAGTTGATTGCCGAGCTGCAGATTGTTCTTGGCCTGCAGGGCACCAGCTGCCATTCCAGCAGCGGACAACAGCAGGAGGATCGCAGCCGAGAACATCGTCCACAGCACTCGGCCGCGGATGGGACGCGGCCGCCGGACCACTCCGCTGATCGTGAGAGCGACCATGACGACACCTGCGATGATCGCCGACTCGCCGAAGAATGCGTGAACGCGCAGGTGCAGGAGCGCGACAACGACGCAGCCTGTCGCGATCACGCGGACCCACGTCAATTCCTTCGCCGAGAAACTGATGATGACGCTCGACGCGACCGCGAGCACACCGAGCACCATCCACGGGCTGAACGCCGATCCGGTGGTGGCGACGATCCCGCCGATGGTGATGGCCCACCATGGCGCCGAGGCACCAGTCCATGCGACGAATGCTGCGACAAGGAACGTGACCGCAGCATCTGTCCCACGCGACCCCGTCGGCGACACAGGGCTCAGCGCAGCCGCAACGCCGGTGAGTGCGGCAACGAGCACCGTGACGGCTCCCGTCGTGACCCGGTCGCGGCGGACGACCGGTAGGCGCACAGCGTCAGTCATGTGCACGCATTCTGGCCCAGACCGCGCTGTCTCGAACAAGCAGCTGCGGCGATACATTGCCGCCAGCAATGGAACCGATCTCGATCACCTCGGCCGACGACCCACGAGTGGCCGACTACATCGATATGCGTGACCCCGAGAGCCGGCGGCGGATCGAGGGCGCCGAGTTCTTCATCGCCGAGGGGATCAACGTAATCGAGCGGCTCCTGGTGTCACGCTTCGCAATGCGCTCGGTGTTGGTCACGCCGAACAGGTACGCACGGATGGAACCCTCGCTGCGCCACGTGACCTGCCCCGTGTACGTGGCCGACCGCGAGGTTCTCGCCAAGGTGGCCGGCTTCGATCTGCATCGCGGCGCCGTTGCCGCAGCCGACCGTGGCGCCCCGCTGGCGATGTCCTCGCTGCTGTCGACGCCGCTCGACCATCGGGGTGACGGTTCGCACGCCAATGCGGGTGGCCGCGGGAGCACATTGGCGGTTCTCGAGGGACTCAACGATCCGGAGAACCTCGGTGCGATCGCTCGATCTGCACGAGCGCTCGGAGTCGACGGACTGATCCTCGATCCGACCTGTGCCGACCCGTTCTATCGACGGACGGTGCGCGTGTCGATGGGCGAGATCCTGTTCATTCCGACGGTCCGGTCCACCGATTGGGCCCACGATCTCGACCTGATGGCGGCCGCCGGATTCCGTCTCTTGGCGCTCACGCCGTCCCCCACGGCCCTGCCGATCCACGAGGTCCGGCGAGTGCCTGGCGACCGCGTTGCACTGCTCCTCGGCGCCGAGGGTCCCGGACTGACCGAACGCACACTGAGTCGCTCGGAGCAGGTCCGGATTCCGCTCCGTGCCGGCGTCGATTCGCTCAACGTCGGGCACGCTGCGGCGATCGCGTTCGCACTGCTCTCGCCGCTGGCTCCGTGATCTCACGGTCGGATGTCGCTTCCGAATCTGACCGCTCGAGTACCAGTGCTCGAATGTCACCGCTCGAATGTCACCGCTCGATGTGACGGCGTCGGCGACTGGCCCCGATCAGGAGAACACCAACTGCGCTGAGACCGATCGCCAGCGGTAGCGCACTCGTCGACCGTGTGCCCGTTTCCGGCAACGGTGCGGTGTCGACCGGAACGAACGGCGGGATCGTCGTCGTCGTCGTGGTTGAAGCCATGAGGATCGGCGGCGCAGTCGTCGCCGTCGCCGGCTGCGTCGTCGCCGGCGGCGTGGTGGTCGGCGGGATGGTGGTCTGCGGGATGATCGTGGTCGTCGTTGTCGGACTGACCAGAACTGCTTCGGCGGGGTCGTTGCAGAGCCCGACTGCTCCGAGGTTGTTGGCATCCCCCGAGTAGGTCGCTTGCCAGATGTAGCTCCCGGCGACCGAGGGTGTGTAGCCGGCCGACGCAACAGGGCCGCCACCGACCGGGTAGGGCACGCCAAGTGACTGGAACACCGGCGGGCCGGAGCAGTTGGCGACGTTCGGGCCGTACAACCGGAAGTCGACCGTGGCCCCGGCGAGGGGAGCCACCCGACCGGACACGACTGCTGTGTCCGTCAGCGCTCCGCTGCCCACCACGATCGCGCCCGACGCTGCGGTGTCCACCGACGTCGTTGCCAGCAACACCGTGACACTTGCCGAACTGGCTTGTGCACCCGAGTTGAGAGCCACCGGATTGGGGTTCCCGGTGCCGACCCATTGACCGTGAGCGGTGTCCTGCAACGTCTGCATTCCCGGCGAAGCCGGATCTTGATCGAGGGCTGGCGCCTTGACTACATCAATGGTGAAGTCGACGGTGCATTTGGCCATGAAGCCAGACAGGTGGATATGGGCGCCCCCCACGGGGGTGAAGTTCACCGTTCCGAACGGCACGTCGATGACGCTCGTGACAAACGACATTCCTGCGCACTCTGTGCCAACCCTTCCGAGGGCGGTCGACGACACTTGAAAGACACCCGGGTCTGCAGTATTGCATTGCCCCGAAATGGCATTTCCGCACGATGGCGTTACGAACAGCCCTAATGATGTCGGCGAACTCGAACCGTGAATGCTGGATCCACACGGCGGCTTGGCGTCGTTGAAGTTGCATACGGAGTTCGTGGACGCCGCTTCCGCCCCTGTGTTGAGGTTGTATACGTCGACCGACGCCGGGAGGCCCGTCTGCCCGACGCGAACGGAAACCGGAAACGTGATCGCCGTAGCCGCACCGACGCCCGCTTCGGCGAGACCGGGGGCCATCGCGATGCTGCCGATCGTGGCCGCGATCACCACGGGTAGCGCGCAGATCCAACTCGACATGTGCAGACGTGCCATGGGCTCACCGCTCTCCATTGGGAGCAAAGTTCGCCTGACCCCACCCGGTAACCGCACCATATATGGAATGTCGTTACAGTGCAAGGGTCGATGTCGTGAACGGCTACACCTGTCTGTTGGGCCTCCTGGCAATCCACTCCTGCCAACTCGGCATGATCTCGGGAAGGACGCCCTTGCCCGTCTGACTCTGCGGCCAGTTGGCATCGGGCAGCGCGTTGGGCCGACTGAGCATGTCGGCGCCGTACCAGAGGTGATGACGGCGGCGAACGAACAGCCAGCGCCCCCCTCGACGGGCGTACGTGTCGTGATATTCGATCACCTGGATCAGCCAGTCCTCATCGCGTTCGATCTCCGCACGGGTGCCGACGATTCCACGGGCAGAGTCGGCATCATCGACATCGATGACGTGATTGGTCACCTGGAGAATGGTGCGATGGTCGTCGGTGAGTTGACTGGCCATGTTGGTGCGCAGCGCATCTCGACCATGCAGATCGCGGCCGACTCGCACGTCATCCACGAACAGTTGGACCAGCGCATCGAGATCTCGATGGCCGATCGCTGTCGCGTAGCGCGACGCGAGTTGGCGGATCTCCTCGCAGGCGATCAACCATGCCAACGGGTCGTCCTCGCGCAGTGAACTCACGTTCACATGATGACAGGCGATCCGCCGGGCTCGGCACGTTCCACGCCCTTGGAGCCGATCTGAGTGACCCGACCACGCATCCCCACACCGAGGGCGCGGTTCGTTCCAGCTTCCGCACCGGCAGCGCGTGAATACAGCTCAGATCAGTGCGGCGACGGCGTCGATCAGCTGGGAGAGTTCGTCCTCGGTGTTGTAGTAGTGCGGCGAGGCACGAACGACCTGGCCGAGTCGTCGCGCCGGGAAATCGAACTGTGCAGCGGCTGGGCCGGTGACGGAGACGTTGATGCCGCGCGCGGTCAGTGCGTTCTTGACCTCCGGGGCCGTGGTGCCGGCCACCGAGAACGTGACGATGCCGCAACGGTCGATGCCTTTGTCGTGCACCTCGACGCCGGGCACGTCGACCAGCATCGTCCGCAACTGGGCAGCCAGAGCCGTGGTCCGTGCCGCAATCTCGTCCAAACCGAGCGAGAGTGCGTAGTCGACCGCAACGCCCAGCCCGACGCGGGTTGCGACGTTGAACTCGAACTCCTCGAAGCGCCGCGCTCCGGGCGCCATCGAATACGTATCGGGCGAGGTCCAGGTGGCAGAGCGGGAATCGAGCAATCGTGGACGCAGCGACCCGAGCACCGACGACCGGACGTACAGAAAGCCGGTACCGCGTGGACCGCGCAGGAACTTGCGGCCTGTGCCGCTGAGCATGTCGCAGCCCAGCTGGTTGACATCGAGCGGTCGCTGCCCGGCCGACTGACATGCGTCGAGCAGGTACATCACGCCGGCTTCATTGGCGATCCTGCCGACCTCGGCCGCCGGGTTGACCAGCCCTCCACTGGTGGCGATGTGGGTCAAGGCGATCAGCTTGGTTCGCTCGTCGATCGCAGCGCGCAGCCCGTCGAGTGAGATCTGGCCGGACTCGTCGTCGTCGATCAACACGATCTCGACACCTTGTCGTTCGACGGCCAGCAGCAAGCTCATCGCGTTGCTGATGTACTCCGTTCGGCCGGTCAAAATCCGGTCGCCCGGCGCGAACCGGATTGCCGCGAACGCCGCATTCCACGCGGCCGACGCGTTCTGGACGAGGGCGATCTCGTCGGAGTGCGCGCCCAGCATCGTCGCCAGGCTCGCGTAGACAGCCTCGAGCGTCGGGTCTGCTTCGGCCTCGGCTTCGTAGCCACCGATCATCGCCTCACGGTGCAGGTAGGCGAACATCGCGTCGAGTACGGGCTGCGTGGTCAACGCCGCGCCAGCATTGTTCAAATGGCAGACCTGCACGGTCCCGGGCGTGATGGAACGGGCGAGCCCGACGTCGATCGACATCACTGGAAGCTACGTCGAACGAGCCCAGCCGACCCCGACCTTTTCCGAACGGTCAGCCGCTCGTGGACCCGTTCGTCGTGGCGTCCGTCGTACCGATCGACGTGATCGTGGTGACGGTGGCCGCGTTTGCGTCGCCCACCCTGAACGCACCTCGCATCGACGGATGTATACGGCAGAAGTACGTGTATGTGCCCGACGGCAGGTCAGTCGGGGTGTCCCATGTGACCCGTCCCGCTGTCGGCGGCCCAACGGCGCCGAGTTCGCCCGAGTCGAACGGGATGTCGGCGTCGGCGAGTGGATAGGCAATGCCGGTCGAGGCATTACACGGTGCCTTGCACGCCGTGATGGTGTGCCAGACGCCGTTGTTCAGCGGCGCATCGAGATTGTCGAATTCGATGGATCCACCGGGAGCAATCGTGGGCACCGCATTGCCGGCGAGCATGTCGCCCTGGGCGTAGATGTAACCCTCGATCGAGATCGACGGCTGAGCGGGAACCGACGGTTGCTTGGTGGTGTCCTTGTAGGAAACGTCGGCTGCTCCGCCGTGATTGTCGTTCTCGTGGAGATGGCCGTGGGTCAATTGCCCGGCGACGTCGACGGGCGTGACGAACGGGTCCGGCGCCGGTGCTTCGGTCGATTGCTGGGTATCGGCCATCCAGGCGACCATGATGCCCATCGACTCGTACCACGACGCTCGGGCGCTGTCGTAGGTGGCTGTCGTGGACAGCACATCGCCGGCTTTGAGCTGGACCCGCCAGCCGTCAGGAGTGGCTGTCATGGACACGTCCCACGAGACGGCGCCAGCCGGTTCGTAGTAGTTGGCAACCGACTGGAACAGGTGCGTGGTCTTGCCGTCACGGGTGAGCCAGAGATCGTTGTGCAGACCTCCCGGATGCAGGTGTCCGGCAGTGGCCAACAGCACACCGTCACGATCGACCGTCCACTGGTTCTTGATCGGGCCCGTGCCGTAGGGATCTGTGGCGTCGGTCGGGTAGGTGTACTGCCCATTCTCGCCGGATCCCTTGATGACGTCGAAAACCGGATAGACGCTGCCGTTCTGGACGTCGGTCCACACCGGCCGAGCGGAGATGATGTTGGCGGCAGCGGGGCTGTCCGCCGGAATGAAATCGATGTCGTAGGTGATCCAGACCTGGCGCTTGATCGGATACAGGTTGTGGATCATGTAGTTGATCACCCACTTGTCGGTGGCGTGGAACTTGTAGCCGTAACCCGTTGGCAGGGCG
>JAYTRT010000432.1:0-1534 GCA_043746045.1 Actinomycetota bacterium
GTGGGACCGATGGCCCTGGTGTCGGCGGTCGGGGGCGCTCATCATCGACGAATGAACACGCGCATCATCGTTGGTTACGACACCTCACCCGCCTCGGCCGCTGCGGTTGGATGGGCTGCTGCTGAAGCGCAGCGTCGGGGCACGACTCTCACGATCGTGTCGTGCTATCAGATTGCTGCGATGCGCAACATGTATCCCTGGATGCCGACCGAAGCGATCGATCCCCTGGTCGAGGAGACCGAATCGAGCGTTGCTCGAATGAAAGACCTCGTCATTACGGCCAACCCCGGTCTCGAGGTCTCCACCGAAGTTTGGGCCGGGCGACCATCGACGATCTTGTTGAAAGACGCCGGCGATGACCAGCTGATCGTCGTCGGTACGAGCCGTTACCAAGGTTCGCGTCCGGTTTGGCTCGGCAGTACGCCGCGCTATCTGATCCGGCACAGCCCGTGTCCTGTGGTCGTGGTCCGCGACCGGGTGCCGAGTGATCCATCGAGGGTGGTCGTCGGTGTCGACGGGTCGGCCGGCGCGCAGCGGGCCCTGCAATGGGCTGGTGAGCAGGCTGATCGGTGTGGTGTGAGTGTGTTGGTCGTTCACGCGTGGGACTACCCGTATTGGCCGTCGGACTTCGGCACGGTGCAAGCCCATGATCTGATGCGGATCGACGCGGCCTGTGTGTTGGACAAGGCGGTCGGATGGGTGCGGGATTCGTTCGCGGCGGGGGTCAGCGGAAAGCTGGTCGAGGACTCGCCGTCGGCCGCGTTGCTTGCCAGCATCGTGACCGGCGATCTGGTGGTGCTCGGGTCGCACGGTCGCGGAGCCGTTCTCGCTGGTCTGCTCGGCTCGACTGTCAACGCAGTGCTCGAACGCTGTGTCCTGCCCGTCGTCGTCGTGCCCGACGAGAGTCCTGACCCGTCAGCACCCTGATCGATTCGATTGCCCGCACCACATGACTTGAAGACGAGACGACAGTGACGACGTGATGTCATTGGCCGAGCTCAGAGGTCTCGGGCTGCCTGTTCGATCGCCTTGGCGAAGCGGAACGCCCCGGACGCGTACCCCGGGCACAGCCCGACCGGGCCCGACCCTGGACAGAAATGAACGCCGTCATCGCTGCGGACCACGTTCCTGCCCGAGAGCACACACCGCGGCTCGCTCGCCAGGCACGGCAGGGTCGATGCAAAGCTGCCGTCAGGGTTCTCGACTGCTGCGCCCGCGTCGACAAACGAGACATCTCTCGCACCCGCGAGGTCCCGGTACATGGCGTTGATGCCGGTCACCACGTTGTTGCTGGCGAGAGAACCGGCGTGAACCGGTTGCCCGACGAGCAGGACATGCGCCCCGACGTACAAGGCTTCCGCGATCAACGCTGTCACGTCGAGCCGATACTCGGCCACGACTGCTTGCCCGCGCAACTGTGCACCGGCGCCGTCGGTCATGCACGACGTGAGCGAATTTCCGGAGAACGAGATCACAACAACGCTTGTCGCTCGGATCTCCAGGTCCTTGCCCAGCCAGTCGCACGGTGCGGTCC
>JAYTRT010000433.1:0-1531 GCA_043746045.1 Actinomycetota bacterium
GCCAGTGCCGTCTCGTTCGGCGCAGCCCTCGACCACGCAGGCGCAGCAAGCCTGGCCACGCGTTCAGTCGACTGGCTGCATACGCACAACTACGGCGACGCCGTCTCGGCGGCGGCTCCGGGCGACGGATCGGACGGGCCCCTTGACGCAGCCGTCGCCGACCCCGGCACGCCGACGACTCCGCTGATCGTTCCCGCCAGCACAACCAGCCTCCCAGCGCCTACGACTGATGGCATCCCGCCGATCGTCTCCCCGCCGCTACCGGGCGAGGGTCAATGGCAGCCATTGGGCGACACGGTCGGCGGTCCAACGGCGATGCAACTGGCCAAGCTCCGACCAGATGCCGCACACAGTGACGTGCTCGCAGCCGTTGTTCGTATCGATCAGAGCGCAGCAGCGTTTCGAATCGTGCCCGGACTGCTCGAGCCTGGCGGCGCGGCCTGGCCCGGCGGCGGGACGATCGATTCCGCCGATCGTGCGAATGTTCTGGCAGCCTTCAACTCAGGATTCCGCCTCGCCGAAGCGAACGGCGGCTTCTACGAAGCCGGTCGAACCGAGGGCCAATTGCGGGTCGGCGCCGCATCGCTGATGCTCGCTGCCGATGGAACACTGAACGTGGGCAAATGGGGTCGCGATGGCACGATGGCCGCAGGACCGCGTGCCGTGCGTCAGAATCTCGACCTCATCGTCGACAACGGAGCGCTTGCCAGTGGGCTCGACGACAACACCGCCAACCGGTGGGGCAAGACGGTCGGCGACGTGCCGTTCGTGTGGCGCTCGGGCATCGGGATCGACGCCACGGGACGCATCATCTACGTCGCTTCCGATGGCCTGACCGTCGCGACACTCGCGACGCTGTTACTGCGGGCTGGCGCTGTGCGGGCGATGGAGCTCGACATCAACTACTCGTGGGTCAGCTTCAACACGTTTCATCACGACAGCGCTGGCCAGATCCACGGCAAGAAGTTGGAGAACGGGATGAAGAAGCCTGGCACCCGGTACCTGGCGCCAGACCCTCGGGACTTTGTCGCAGTTGTCGCCCGTCGACCGCTGGCCGCAGGATGAGACTCCCGTTGCGGGCCGTGGTGGCGGTGGTGGCCGAGGTCGCTGTTGCGCTGTTCGGCGTATTCGCGCTGCGCGCCATGGCTGGGGGCTGGGCGGTCGTTGTCGTGGCGTTCCTCGCGGTGGCTGTGACACTATCGATACGCCGCAGACAGCCCCGGCGCACGATCCGAAATCCGCAGTCCGACAACGAACTCTGACAGAACTCGCAACGGGCCGACGGAAACATCATGCTGAAAGGAAGACCATGACCACACTCGAGCACCGACCCAACACCGCACTCCTCGTGATCGACGTACAGAACGACGTGGTCCGGGGGAACCACAACAGAGACTCGGTCGTCGCCAACGTCGCTACGTTGGTCGACAGGGCACGTCGTGAAGACGTGCCGGTCGTTTGGGTCCAGCACTCCGACGACGGGGTGACGCGAGGCAGTGAGGGTTGGAAGATCGTCCCCGAACTGAGCCCG
>JAYTRT010000434.1:0-1529 GCA_043746045.1 Actinomycetota bacterium
GTCAGCTGCAGGTTGCCGACCTTGTCGTAAACCACGTCCGGCCAGTCGACCCACTTCTCCTGAACGGTGACTGCCTTCAGTCCGAGGTGGGCTGCGACAGCGGTGACCTGACGGGTGTGGTTCGACTGCACGCCACCGATCGACACCAGCGTGTCGCAGCCTTGGGCGAGTGCCTCAGGAACGAGATACTCCAACTTCCGCGTCTTGTTGCCGCCGAAGGCGATGCCCGAGTTGCAGTCCTCGCGCTTGGCCCAGATCTCGACGTTGCCACCGAGGTGAGCGCTCAACCGCCTCAGTGGATGGATCGGCGAGGGGCCGAACGTGAGCGGGTATCGCTCGTAGTCATCGAGGCTCGGCATGGTTTCTCCTGGTCCGTCAGTTGAATTCGTAGAATCGTATACGATTCTACGATGAACTCCGGTAGTACGGTCGAAGTCGTCCACCAGCACGTCATGAAGGCCATCCTCAGGGGAGAACTGAAGCCGGGGGCTTGGCTTCGGCAGGATGATCTTGCAGCGGAACTGGGAGTCAGCAAGATCCCTGTACGTGAGGCGTTGCAACGCCTCGCCGCGGAGGGGCTGGTCGCGTTCGAGTCGAATCGCGGAACCGTCGTCCGTTCGTTGTCGTCAGGTGATGCCGAGGAGATCTACGCACTGCGACGTGCGATCGAGACTCGTCTGTTGCGCCGATCGATTCCGCGCCTGTCGATCGTCGACCTCGCCGAAGCCGAGATGGCGCTCGACGACCGACACGCTCCGATCGGTGAAGCGAACTGGCACTTCCATCAGGCGCTCTACACGGGAGCGGGCTGGCAGCGCGGGGTGACGATCGTCGGCACTCTGCACGCGGCAGTCGCTCCGTACGTCGTGATGTACACAACAGACCTGAACGGTTCGTCAGTGTCCGACGCAGAGCACCGCGACCTGCTCGAGTTGTGTCGCGCCAGGAAGACGGCGAAGGCGGTTGCACTTCTCGATCGGCATCTCGCAGCAGCGGCGACCGCTCTCGTCGCCGGAATGGCGAACTGACGACCAGCTGCGGCTGTCAGGGCGAGGGTGACACGGGCGAGGCGGCGCGCTTGGCTAGCGTCGGGTCGATGAACGGGGACTTGTCGGGAGATCCCCGGGTGCGGGCGCGAAGGTCAGTACGCCAGTCGTTGTTGGCCGTGTTCGTCTCGGCGCTGTTCGTCGGTGGGATCGTTGCGTTCTCCGGATCTGACGACGGTCGGAGCGTGGCCCTTGCACCCAGCCCCACACCGACGGCGGTGCGTGCACCGATTGCCCCGGCCGACGCGGTGGTCACGCCGGTGGACCGTGCTCCGCTCTCTTCTGGCACCCCGGCAGCGGGTTCGCCTGCCGGAAATTCGGGACTGACAGACACCTCGCTCGTCGAGGCGACGACGGCATCGGCGACCCCAGCATCGACGACCGCAGCAGCGACGACAGGATCGACGGCCGCATCGACGACCGCAGGATCGACGACAGGATCGGCGACTGCAGGTACGACGGCACCAGCCGTTGCCCAGGCCG
>JAYTRT010000435.1:0-5056 GCA_043746045.1 Actinomycetota bacterium
TTGTAGCTGACGAGATCGCGCATCGTGAAACCGTCGTGGGCGGTGATGAAGTTGATGCTCGCGTGTGGCTTGCGGCCGGCCGCCTCGTACAGGTCGCTCGATCCGGTGATCCGGTAGGCGACCTCGCCGAGGCCGTGCGACGCGCCTGCCCAGTGGTCGCGGATGCAGTCGCGGTAACGGCCGTTCCATTCCGCCCATTGCGGTGGGAAGTTGCCGACCTGATAGCCGCCGTCACCGACGTCCCATGGCTCTGCGATCAACTTCAGCTTGCTGATCACCGGGTCCTGCTGGACGAGATCGAAGAACGCGGACAGCTTGTCGACTTCGTGCAGGCTGCGCGCCAACGTGGATGCGAGGTCGAACCGGAAGCCGTCGACGTGCATCTCAGTCGCCCAGTAGCGCAGGCTGTCCATCACCAACTGCAGGACGAAGGGGTTGCGCATGTTGAGGGTGTTGCCGGTGCCCGTGTAGTCCATGTAGTACTGCTTGTCGTCGTCGACGAGGCGGTAGTACGAAGCGTTGTCGATGCCCTTCATCGACAGTGTCGGACCCATGTGGTTGCCCTCGGCCGTGTGGTTGTAGACCACATCGAGAATGACTTCCATGCCGGCTTGGTGCAGCGTCTTGACCATCTGCTTGAAGTCCTGCACCTGCTGGCCCTGGCCGTGCCGGTGCGAGTACTCGTTGTGTGGCGCGAAGTAGCCGATGGTGTTGTAGCCCCAGTAGTTGCGCAGGCCGCGTTCGACGAGATGCGCGTCGTGGACGAACTCATGGACGGGCAGCAGTTCGACCGTCGTCACACCGAGCTGTTTGAGATGCTCGACGAAGGCAGGGTGGGCGATACCGGCGTACGACCCGCGCAATTCCTCGTCCACACCGGGATGCTGCATCGTCGCGCCGCGCACATGTGTCTCGTAGATGATCGTCTCGGCCCACGGCAGCAGCAACGGCTGATCGGTTCCCCAGTCGAAGAACGGATTGACGACGAGGCTGCGCGGCGTGAACGGGGCACTGTCGGTCGTGTCCAGTTCGTCGTTGTCCTCGAACGAGTACGAGAACATCGCCTGGCCCCAGTCGAACGAGCCCTCGATCGCTCGCGCGTACGGGTCGAGCAACAGTTTCGAAGGATTGCAGCGGTGCCCGTTTGCCGGATCCCATGGCCCGTGGACCCGAAAGCCGTAGGCGGTGTTGGCTTCGACATCGGGGAAGTACCCGTGCCAGATCGAACCAGAACGCTCGGGCAGCACGTGTCGTTCCTCGGCGCCGGTCTCGTCGAATACGCAGAATTCAACCGACTCAGCGACCTCGGAGAACAACGCGACGTTTGTTCCGACCCCGTCGAACGTGGCGCCGAGTGGAAGTGGGGATCCGGGCCAAACTCTCATCGAGTCAGCGTAGAGCCGGAGCCGTCATCGGTGAACACCCCTGTCGGTGAAGGCCGTTCGTCGGGCGCGCTCTCGGATTGCGTCGTCATCCACGTTGGGTACCCTGGGGCGGACTCGATCAGACTGCCCTGTGCGCCATGGCCCGCGCAACGGCCCGCCATCCGAGCAGGAACACGCCGAGGGTGATCGTGGCGACGATGATGAACGCGATCGCAATGCCGCGCTGGAACACGATTCGGCGCAGAGCGAGTCCGAGTACGACCGTGCACGCCCAGACCACGAGGCCGACGCGATTGGTGAGTGGAGCGCGGTCGGCGTCGGCGACCGACCGACCCGCAATGGACGGGACGAAGGCAGCCAGCACCCAACCCACGACGAGCGCAATCAGGAACGGTGCCGCGATCTTCACGGCACCGAGCAGCACATTGCCGGTTTCGTGGTGGTTGCGACGGCCGATGACGACGAACAGCGCGACGGCCACGACGTCGACCAGGAAATACAGCGGCGCATGACGCTTGACGTTCGTCATTCGTGCAGCTGATATCCGCCGAGCTTGCCTCGGTAGAACAGCAGCGGTTGCGGATCGTCAGCCGAGTGGCTCATCGACACGACACGTCCGACGACGAAGTAGTGATCGCCCACCTCGTGGACGACTTCGACCTCGCAGTCGATCCAGGCAATGGCTTCGTCGAGGATCGGAGACCCGGTGATGCCCGTGTGCCAGCTGATGTCGGCGAAACGGTCGTCGACACCTTTCTTGGCGAACCGCCAGCACGCTGCGCCCTGCGTCGCGCCGAGCACGTTGACGCAGAACTTGTTCGACGGTGCCATCGCGGCCCATGTGTCGCTGCTGATCATCGGCAAGAAGCCGACCAGCGGTGGCTCGAGCGAGACCGACGTGAACGAGCCGATCGTGAAACCCGCAGGTTGTTCTGCCCCGTCCTCGGCGGTCGCGATGCCGGTGATGATCGTCACACCCGTCGGGAAGTGGCCGAGCACCTGCCGGAAATGGGCCGAATCGAACTCTTCTGAGTGCACGGAATCTGACATCACCGACCACCATAACGCGGGCAGTGCGACAGGATCGGGGGCGATGGACGTGACGAAGACCGAACTGAGGGTCGAGATGCGACGGATCCGCGGATCGATCGTCGACAGGGCCGAGCGGGTCGAATCGATGTGGGCAGCCGTTCTCGCAGCATGCCGGGAGCTCGATGCGCTGACGGTGATGGCGTACATCGGTGTCGGCAGCGAACCGGACACGACCGGCTTGATCAACGTGCTCCGCTCGGGCGGAATCACCGTCGTGCTTCCGCGCGTCGAGGGCGATCGCATCGTGGCCGCGCGGCACCAACCAGGCTCGGACCTGATCATCGGCAGATACGGCATCCCGACTCCGACCGGATCGGCGGTGGACCCGGCGACGATCGATGTCGTCGTCGTGCCGGGCCTGGCCTTCACCCGAGGTGGCCACCGGCTTGGTCAGGGCGGCGGCTTCTACGACCGGTTCCTCCCACTGCTGCGTTCCGACGCCACGACGATCGGGGTGTGCTTCCGCGAGCAACTGGTCGAACATCTCGCCACCGAACCGCATGACCGAATTGTCGATCTGGTGATCAGCGACGATGTGCGAGAGTGACGGCATGGCTGTTGTGACGACCCCGTTCACCCTGGACGAGCTCGACGTCGCCGCCCGCCTCGTCGGCCGGTTCGTGCCGCCCACACCGCAGATCGCCTGGCCGATGTTGGCCGATGCAGTCGGGGCCGAGGTCTGGGTCAAGCACGAGAACCACACCCCGACGGGAGCTTTCAAGGTCCGTGGCGGTCTGGTGTACGTGGACCGCCACGTGACCGAGGCACGAGCCACTGGCAGCACGCCGCGCCGCTTGGTCAGCGCGACCCGGGGCAATCACGGACAGAGCCTGGCGTACGCCGGACGGGAGTTCGGGGTCGACGTCACCATCGTCGCGCCCCACGGCAACAGTCCCGACAAGAACGCGGCGATGCGTGCCTTCGGAGCCAGGTTGATCGAGGAGGGTCACGACTTCCAGGCCGCTCGCGAACACGCTGCGCAACTCGCGGCACAGCACGACTTCGTGATGGTCCCGTCGTTCCACCCCGACCTCGTCCTCGGGGTGGCGACCTACGCCCGCGAGTTCCTCGTCGGTGCGCCTGAACTCGACGTTGTCTACGTCCCCGTCGGAATGGGGTCCGGCATCTGCGCCCACATCGCTGTGCGCGACCTGCTCGGGCTGTCAACGGAGATCGTCGGCGTCGTCGCCGAGAACGCCCCGGCGACGGCCCTGTCCTTCGCAGCGGGACACGTCGTCGACACCGAGCGGGCCGACACGTTCATCGACGGCGTGGCCTGCCGAGCACCTGACGCGACGGCGATCGCGACGATCATCGCCGGCGCGTCACGCATCGTGCAGGTCGGCGAAGACCTCTGTGCGGAGGCAGTGCGGATGTTGTACTCGACAACGCACAACATGCCAGAACCGGCCGGTGCGATCTCGCTCGCCGGTCTGCTCGTCGAGCGCGATGTGCAGCGTGGCAAGCGGGTCGGCGTGACGATGTCCGGTGGCAACATGGACGTGGCGCTGATGAGGAGGATCCTCGACGGCGAGACTCCCGCTGCGTAGCGTTTCAGCTTTCGACAGGAATCTCGTCGTAGTACTCGCGGCCGAGATGCGTGATGGCTTCCTCGCCCATGATCCAGCGCAGCGTGTTCTTCAGCTTCATCAACTGGATGAACACGTCGTGTTCGGCGTACAGGCCGGGAGCGGTCTGCGGGCTCTTGTAGTAGAAGCTCAGCCATTCCTGGATACCACCGAGGCCGGCGCGCTGGGCGAGGTCGCTGAACAGGATCAGGTCGAGCGCGAGCGGTGCGGCGAGGATGCTGTCACGGCACAGGAAGTTGACCTTGATCTGCATCGGGTAGTTGAGCCACCCGAAGATGTCGATGTTGTCCCAGCCCTCCTTGTTGTCACCACGCGGCGGGTAGTAGTTGATGCTCACCTTGTGGAACACGTTGCCGTACAGCTCGGGGTTCTTGGCCGGCTCGAGGATGTCCTCGAGCACGCCGAGCTTCGATTCCTCCTTGGTCTTGAAGTTCTCCGGGGCATCGAGCACTTCGCCATCGCGGTTGCCGAGGATGTTCGTGCTGTACCAGCCGGCGAGACCGAGGTTGCGGGCCTTCAGCATGGGCGCCAGCACGGTTTTGATCAGGGTCTGACCGGTCTTGAAGTCCTTGCCGCTGATCGGCACGTTGCGCTCGGTGGCCAGCTTGCGCAGCACAGGGGTGTCGACGGCCAGGTTCGGTGCGCCGTTGGCGAATGGAACACCCTCGAGAATGGCTGCGTAGGCGTACAACATCGCCGGTGAGATCTGATCGTCCTCGGCGTCGATCGCTGCTTCGAAACTGGCAATGTCCTGGTGCGCCGGTCCCGGCTCGATGAAGATCTCGGTGCTCGCACACCAGATCATGACCAATCGGTCGCATTGCTTCTCGTCACGGAAGGTGTTGATGTCGACCCGAATCGCTTCCAGCATCTTGCGCTTGCTGACGTCCATCGTGTGTTCGCCGGCGAGGTTGCGTGCGTACTTGCGCTCGAATGCGGCCTTCATCGGGCGGATCTCGCGCAGGGTGTCGGAGATTGCTTCGATGTGCT
>JAYTRT010000436.1:0-5055 GCA_043746045.1 Actinomycetota bacterium
GCCACGTGCCAGCCTGGACGGCGAGCAAATAGGGCTCTGATCAGGTGTTCTGCGTGCGCCCCCTGGGGCTCGAACCCAGAACCAATGGATTAAAAGTCCACTGCTCTACCATTGAGCTAGAGGCGCGGGACCGGCAGAAAACGTGGGAGGAAATCCTCTGCAGCTGGCTGTCGGGGCAAGCGGTTTCTGAGCCTACCCGGCCGGCGGGAATGTCAGGGGCGCGCAAGGCCGAGCAATGCTGCGACATGTTCGGCCACGATCGACGCCGTCGGATTCGTCGCCGAGAACTCGTAGACGAACGACAGGCCGTGTCCGGCGCTGATGATCCAATCGGACTCTGTCCCCGACCGGACGGACAGCCCGACGGAACTACCCACCGCGGTTGCGAAGGTCGTGCATGCGGCGCCGACGCGTGACAGGTCGCAGTCGACGCGGTCGAAGGGTTGGTGATACCACACGCTGATGGTTGGTTGGATCAACGCGAAGAGGGTCATCGTGGCTCGTGTCTCTGGTTCCGAGGCCGGGCTGGGGCCGGAGTAGTACTTGCCGCTCGACAACGGTGTTCGGGTCTCCCAGTCGGCTGGGAAGTTGCGGTTGAGGTCGACGTTGTCTGCGTTCTGACGGCTTCCCGCCGCTTCTCCGTCCGGATTGATCGTCGGTATCAGCCAGAGGTCGAGATCTGTTGGGAGAGCAGCGGTCATCAGAGCATCGATCACGAGGTGGCCGGCGCGCTCATCGCCGTGGATCACTCCGAACACGGCGACGCGGCGCGTCGGCTGCGACGAGCCTTTGCGGTGATAGGCGACGAGGGGGCGGCCTTGGACCGACGTCCCGAAGACGTAGCTCGCGGTCCCCGGAAACGCTGGATCGATCGGGAGAGGCGCGATCTGCGTTCGATCGCCACGAACGGCAAGCGGATCAACAGCCAGGTCGGGCTCGGCGCCACGGTCGATCGTCGCTGGGCCCGACGAATCGACACCTCTTGCATCGGTCGGGAACGAACCGACGACGAAAAAGCCGACAAGTGCAAGCATGGCCGAGACCCGCCGCGTCAACACAGTCCTCCAGGCGCCCATCAGCGTTGCCCGACGGCGAACTCGGAGAAGACCGCTTCGGTATCGCGGCCGAGGGGTGCCGCAGCCGGTCCGCGTCGGCGAGCGCGCGGAACTGCGAGCGAACGATCGCAAATATTCGTCACCGGTCCGTGAGCGGCCCAGGCTGCGGTGCGCGCCAACGCCACGTCGAGCAGTGCACGCTTGCCCTCTTTCAGCGCGTGGAGAACGGCGGCGGCGGCGACCATTCCCGTCAACGGATCGGCGACGGCATCCGCGCAGAAGCACGGCCCGCCCTCGTCCGATGTCGCGAGGCCCCCAGCCACCGCTGCGTCATCCCCGAACCCGACCCGCTGCGCCGATGCTCGATCACGTCCGTAGCCGGTGATCGACAACCACACGCTGAGGTGGGCAATATCCGACGGATCGATGCCCAGTTGTTCGAGCGCTCTCGGGCGAGATGACTCGATGACCACATCGGCACACTGCACAAGTGAACGCAGGGCCGCGATGTCGCCGTCGTCACGGAAGTCGATGCACACGCTTTCGTGTCCGCCGTGCAGCAGGTCGAAGAACTCCCCGTTTCCGAGCCGCGCCCCGTCCGGTCGGTCGACGCTTTCGACCTTGATGACACGCGCCCCGGCGAGGGCAAGTAGATGTGCGCACAAGGGTCCGGCCCACAGCGCAGAGAGATCGACGACAACCACGTCGGCCAGCGTCGCTCGCGAGTCGGCATTCCGCGATGTACCGAGCGGGCTGGCGCGAACCAACGAACCCGATTGCTCGACCTCGCCGAAACGCGCGACCGGCATCCCCAGCAGAACTCCCCGCTCCACCAGGTCGTGCGCCGACCGCCGGGCGACCAGCGACAGCACGGACGGCCACAACTCGTCGTCGGTTCCAACCGTGTCACCCAGCCATGCCGGGACACTGTCGATGTCGCTCGTTCGGGCGAGGGACACCCCGATCCAGCCGTCGGCCGTTGGCATCAGCCGGGTCGCCCCGCCACAGCTGGTCGCGCCGGCGCGACCAAGACCCATCAGCGCTGCACGCTCGCCGAGCAACGCCGGCCCGTCGATCTCCACCCGCCGCCCGAGTTCACCGCTCGCATCCGCGATCGCCGCCGCTGCATCCATCGCCAACTCAACAAGGGCGTGCGGCACATCCAGCGCACGCCCACCGGATCGACCCGACAACGATGCCGCGCCTGACGCGGCCCACACCGCCGACCAATCTGGCTCGCTTCCGGAATACATATCGAGCCGAGATCCTAGGTCGTGCCTGTGAGACCATCGGTCGCGTCTGCATAGGGTGAACAGATCACGACCGAGACGATGACTTCCGCAGCGCTTCAGGAAATGTTGCTCTCGCCGTACCTCGACGATCTGCTCGCCGACGGTCTGACGTCGGTAGTCGTCCAGGCCGAGCGCGACCATCCCGTCAACGATCTCGATGCGGGCTCGATCCCGCTCGTGATCATCGGCATCACTGCACCCGATGACCTCGTTGGCTCGGCACGCGTGTTCGATGTCGCACTCGTCGACAACGACCCGTCGCTGCACCAGATCACCACCGTCATCGACTCGAACCCCATCGCGGCGACGTCACTCGCCGTGTTGCTGCGCGGCAACGTGGCGTTGCCCGTCGACCACGCTCTCGCCGCCGAATCCGCTGTGTACTCGATGCTCCAGAGTGGAGCAGAGTTCGCCAGGTGGAAGGCCGGTACCACTCGGGCCCCGGCCCCCGTCGACAACGAACCTGCTGTGTTGTCGGCACGCAGCGGTGCAACGTTGTCGATCGTCCTCAACCGGCCTCACCGACACAACGCCTTCAGTCGTTCGATGCGCGATGGGCTGAGCGAGTTGCTCGCCCTCGCTGTCATCGATGACACGATCACCTGCGTCGAGATCAGTGGGAACGGACCGTCGTTCTGCAGTGGCGGAGACCTCGCCGAGTTCGGCTCGTTCGTCGACCCAGCCAGCGCGCACGCGACCAGATTGACCCGGTCGCCGGCGCGTCTGATCAACCGAATCGCAGCCGAGGTGCAGGTGTCTCTGCACGGTGCATGTATGGGCGCCGGTATCGAGTTGGCAGCGTTCGCGCGTCGCGTCAGCGCTGATCCGGGCGCATCGATCGCACTGCCCGAGGTGCCGCTCGGACTGATTCCGGGAGCCGGCGGGACGGTCAGCATCACCCGTCGAGTCGGTCGTCAGCGATGTGCACAACTGGCACTCATCGGTCAACCGATCACGGCGCAGACTGCGCTCGAATGGGGATTGATCGACGAGATCTCAGTCAGATGACGGCAGCGGCTTGGCGTCTTTCAGGTTCATCGCCACAGAGCCGATACTGAGGCTGCCGGCGCCCGGCTTGGTGACCAGCAGCTCGAGTCCGAGATCCTCTTCGGCGTACCGCTTGCCCATCGCACTGCCGGCGGAGAACTCGGCGTCAGGCGCGGCATCCGGATCACGCGTTTCGGTGAGCGGAATCATCGGCTGGCCACCACAGCGGAGGTCGACTTCACCGCCGGCCGCGCGCACCACGATGACTTCCGTGCTGCACACTGCGCTGCGTACTCTCGACCCTGTCTTGACATCCACCTGGCGAACCCCCTGTCGTCTGAACGCTTCAAACCTAGGCGAGAGGAGCCGCCGCCGAGGAAGTCGACCACGGCCTCACTGGTCAGTCGAAGGGCGCAAGCAGTTCGCTGGACTTCGCCTCGACCGTCGTCCAGTCGTCGTCGCCCAGTTCGGCGATCAATGCGCCGAGCCGGTCAGCGATCCGTTGGACCCCGTCGAGGTCGAGCTCGCATGGTGGCTCGTCGACACCGTCGACACCGTCGAGCAGTGTCAGCAGCCCGGCGAGGCGCGCAGCGAGTTGGGCGTGGACACTGTTGATCTGGACACCGTTGCTCTGCACACCGTCGCTCTGGACACCGTTGACGTCTGTCTCGGCGGGCGCCGAACCCGCTCGTCGAACTGCGGACGCCAGCCCGTCGAGTAGGTCCGCCGTGCGCAACGCTCGCGATCCGGTGGGCGCGCCCCAAACATCGGTGACCGACGGGTCCGCCATACGGACTGCGCCAAGCGCATCGAGAAAGGCCTCGTTCTCGTCCGGCAAGCCGACCGTGACTCGGATCCCTGTCGGGAACGGGCGGACCACGACGCCGCGCTGCTCCATCGCCACAGCCAATCCCGTGGAACGCGAGCCTGCGGGGAGCCACCAGAAGTTGCCCTGTGACTCCGGCAGACCGAGCCCGCTGCGGCGCAGCAACTGAGCGACTCGCTGACGTTCGGCGACGATGATCGCGCAGCGCCGACGGACCTCGTCACCTTTGGTCATCGCGACCATCGCTGCGGCTTGAGCCGGGCCGTTGACGGCGAAGGGGATCATCGTCGCGTAGACAGCGCGGACGACGACAGGATCCCCGATCAGGAAGCCGACTCGCATTCCGGCCATGCCGTACGCCTTCGAGAAGGTACGCAGGACCACCAGGTTCGGAAACGGATCGAGATGGTCGAGTGCGTCGGGCACATCGGCGCCGGTCACGAACTCGCGATAGGCCTCGTCCAGAACGACCAGGCAATCCGGCGGTACGCCGTGCAACAACCGCTCGAGGTCGGCGCGACGCAATGCACCCGAAATCGGATTGTTCGGATTGGCGATGAAGATCAGCCGGGTGCGGGTCGTGATGGCGTCGAGGATGGCGTCGATGTCGATCGAGAAGCGCCGCAGCGGAACGACGACCCGGGTCGCCGCGACGACACCGGAGAACTGCGGATAGGCGATGAAACTCGGCCAGGGGTACAGCACTTCGTCGTCGGGTCCGGCATAGGCCAACGTCAGCTGCTGCAACAGGCCGACCGACCCGGGACCGACCGCTACACGCTCACGGGTCAGACCGAGCGTCCGCGCGTACGCATCAGCCAACTCGTCGGAATCGTGGTCGGCGTAGCGTGACGTGTCGTTCATCGCGGCTGCGACTGCTTCGGCGATGCCTGGC
>JAYTRT010000437.1:0-1522 GCA_043746045.1 Actinomycetota bacterium
ACCGAAGCGGTGCTGGAAATCGGCGACGACGCGGCGCACCATGGCAGCTGAGGCGACGCCGAGTACGACGGCGCTTTCGTCGGACTTGTGCACGACGCCGACGACATCAGCTTTGAGGACACAGGGAAAGCCGAGACGGCGGGCATGCTCGACGCAATCGCCCCCGCTTCGCCCGATTGCCCACGGCGTGACCGGAATCCCCAGGGTCTCGAGCAGGCTGAACATGTCGACCGTCGTCAACCAGGTCGACTGATCGAGGCTGACCTGGGGTGCAGGAAGCGAATGACGGACCTGACGGCGCAATGCCAACAGGTCCACGTGTGAGTCGGTGACGCGCTCGTCGGCAGTCGCCGCGAGCCACACCCCGCGCGTCGCGGCAAGGCCGAGCGCATCCATCGCCCGTTCGGGTGTCGGGAATGTGGGCATCGTTCCGGTCGCCTCCATCCCGCCGAGCAGCACTGCGACGGCAGGAACGGTCTTGTGGTCCCAGTCGAGATGCATTCCCGTCACTGCCTCGGCGCCGAGATCGACCGACACCAGTGCGCAGGCATCGACCTCGTCCGATGATGCGATCTCGCGCAGGACCGCATGCATGTCGTCCACGTTCACCGTCGCCAGCAGATCGACCGGGTTCGACGTCGCCGCCGCGTCAGGGACGAGCACGCGGAGGCGTTGCTGGAGCCCGACAGAGAGCTCGACCACATCGAGATGGTTCGCCGACGCCGCATCGGCGGCGAGGATCAACGGACCGCCGGAGTTGCCGACGAGTGCGATTCGCCGACCCGACGGGGCCGGTTGCCCGGCGAACAGGGCAGCCACGTCGAGCATCTGGTCGAGCGTGTCGGCCCGCACGACACCCGTGTGGGCGAACAGGGCATCGACGGCGACGTCGTCGGTGGCCAATGCGGCCGTGTGCGACCGGGCCCCACGCTTGCCGGCTTCGCTCCTGCCGCTCTTCAGTGCGACGATCGGCATCCTTCGCGACACCGCTCGGGCAATCCTCGCGAACCGGCGTGGGTCACCGATCGATTCGAGGTACATCAACACCACTGTCGTCGCCGGATCATCTGCCCAGTACCGCAACATGTCGTTGCCGCTGACGTCGACCTTGTTCCCCAACGAGACGAACGACGATATTCCCAGACGTCGGCGTGCAGCCTCAGCGGCGAGCACGATCCCGACACCACCGGACTGCGAGGCAATGGCAATCGACCCGGGTGCCATCGGCTGTCGCATGAACGTGACGTTGAGACCTGCGTGCTTCGACACCAGACCGAGGCAGTTCGGGCCGAGGATCCTCATGCCGTATCGGCGAGCAGTCGCCAACAGCTCGCGCTCACGGTCGACGCCGTCTCCACCGGCTTCGGCGAAACCGGCGGAGATCACGACCACCGCACCGACACCGTTGCGGCCGCACTCGTCGACGACGCGCACCACGTTGGCGGCCGGCACGACGATCACGGCGAGGTCAGCGACGGTGTCGAGATCGGCGACGAGGGCAACCGTCGGAACACCGCCGACA
>JAYTRT010000438.1:0-1521 GCA_043746045.1 Actinomycetota bacterium
CATCTCCGCCGCCAACTCCGAGTGCGACCATTGCGAATCGACCTGGGGATGTTCCTCGGTGACTTTGGCCATCAACACCAAACGATCCGTCGCCCCGTACACGAGCGGGCGACCCGAGCGCGGTGCGTCATCCAAACCGTCGAGACCGTGCTCACAGAACCGGACCCGCCACTTGCACACCGACTGCTCCGACAACCCGACCATCTTCGCGATCTGTCTGCCCGTTACTGCGTCTGCGGCGAGGAGCACCACCTGTGCCCGCTGGCGATCACGATGCGCCGTCGTCTGAGCGCGCAACCTGCGCTCCAACTCGACCCGCTCCTCGAGTGTCAACAACAACGGTTCCACAGTCCACATCTTGACCCTCCAAAGGCTCCGATACAGACAACCCAACCACATTCAACCAACTAATGCGGGGATGCACTAGTGACGCTGTGACCAGAGGCCTGATCCCTCGCAGCCAGAAGCTCGCCATCGGCCGCTGTGTGGCCGCCGGTGGCGACGCCGGGTGGCGTCGGCGCTGAGATCATTGCGGGTCAGGCGTCGTAGACGGACACGTTGTGTGCGTGGCAAACGTCGATCACGGGCTTCAGCGTGACGGACCGGTCTTTGTAGTACACCTGCGCGGCGGTCGCTGTGATTGTCTGCCCGGCGACGATGTGCACCTTGGCGTAGCCCTGCTTGTATCCGCCCGGCGACGTGGCAACGCTACCGACGAGCGCGACATAGCCGACATCGGTCCACGCCACCTGGCGGGTGCGCACGAAGAAATTGCGGATACTGATACCGCGATCGTCGAGCACCAGCCTCACATGGAGGACACGCAGGAAGACCAGCCACAGAAATACGACTGCGACCGCAATCCCGACTCGATCCGAACTCTTCGTGTTACCACCGGCGTGAAGGTCGTGACCCAGGACGAGGGGCTCGAACACGAGGGCCGAGAACAGTGCCGTCACTACCGCGGTCAACACGATCACAGCACCCCAGTTCGGTGACCGGTAACGCAACGGCAGCTGCACCGATGATTCAGTGTTCCCGACACGCTGTGCCGCCGGCGGTCCGAGCGGCGGCCCGAACGGCACCGTCGAGCTCGTCGCCTTGAGTTGCTCCCCGCCATCGCTCACCCGGTCATCCATCGCCGAAAGCCTCGCACACACCGTCGTACTGGATGACAACCAGTTCGGTGACGAAACCTCGAACCAATTTGGGGCGCACGCATCGGACATCGGCAATCGGCGCTCCTCCGTTGTTCAACACCGGGGCCATCCCGTGTACTCACGGCGGTCATGGCAGAGGGGGCCAAGTGAACGGATGCAATTTCACGCTAGCCCTGATCGGTCATGAGAATTCGGGTGAGGTCGGTGATCGACTGTTTCGGGTTGGCTGATCGTCACGGCCTCGATTTTCCGGGTGGTAGGGGCTAGCCCCAATACCGTTAAGTTAGAGTTGCATAGGTGTAGTTTGGGTGGGTGCCGCGTGCTGGATGGTTGAAGCCTGTGTCGGATCGTCGGTTGTCGG
>JAYTRT010000439.1:0-14946 GCA_043746045.1 Actinomycetota bacterium
CCTGACCGTCGATGTCGACATCAGGCGTGACGGCCGGCGTGTACAGAGCCTCGAGGCCACCATCACCGATGGCAGCGAGGTGTTCGCCCGGGCGGTCGCAACGAGGATACGCGTCGAACCAGGCCTGATCGAACCCTCCACGTTGCTGACCGAACGCGTGGACGACATGGCACCGCCGTTCGGCGTCACGGAGATCGACTACGACATGGGGCACCCCACGTTCCACGATCTGCTCGAGATCCGCCAGCTCGACGGCGAACGCGGAGCCAACCGGGTCTGGTACCGACTCGCTCATCCGCTGATCGAGGGCGAGGAACTGACTCCACTCGTCCGCATGGCCGCCACGGCCGACATGGTGCAGAGTTCCGCGGTCGCGCTCGGCACCGGTTGGATGTCGATCAACCCGGAGGTCAGTCTGCAGATCGAACGCGAGCCGGTCGGCGAATGGTTGTGCAACGCTTCGATCGTTCGGTTCACCGACGACGGAATCGGCGTCAGCGAGTCGGTGATGTTCGATCGAACCGGTCGGGTCGGTGCGTCGTCGAAGTCCGTGCTGAACACCCGACGCTGATCTGTCTCGGGATCCGTTCGGTTTCGTTTCGTCGGGTTGGGGGATCCGGCCATCCGGCGCGGACCAGGGACATGACATGAGTGTTAGTTCCGGGGCTGGAAGTGCGTTACCCTGTGCTCTAGGGGACAGCTGACCACGGGGAGCAACGACATGAAGCAGGTATTCGACGACGTCAAGGTGGTGGATGCGGATTCTCATTACACGCCGCCGCACGATATGTGGGTCGCACGCGCTCCGGCGGCGTTCAAGGAGCTCGTTCCGCGCGTGGTCGAGGTCGGCGGCTCGCCGACCTGGATCGTTGGTAAAGACTCCACGGTGGGTTTTGCCGGGGGCGGCGGTGTGATCGATCGTGATGGGGCGAAGTTGCCGTTCGCGGAGTCGATGCCAATCTGGCGTCTCGACCAGGTGCACCGCGCGGCATGGGATCCGGTGACCCGGCTCGAGGTGCTCGACCAGTCGGGGATCCACGCCCAAGTGCTCTACCCGAACGCGATCGGCCTCGGCGGTGACACGTTGTCGAACGCCATCGATGATCCCGCGCTGCGCCAAGTGTGCATCGAGATCTACAACGATGCGATGGCCGAGATCCAGGATGCGTCGGCGAACCGGCTGCTGCCCATGCCCGTCATGCCCGCGTGGGACGTCGAGGCCTGCGTGCGTGAGGCCGAGCGTGTCGCCGGTCTCGGACTGCGGGGCATCAACATGACCAGCGATCCCCAGGATCTCGGTGCCCCCGACCTCGCCAACCGGGCCTGGGACCCGTTCTGGGCGGCGTGTTCGGATCTCGACATGCCCGTTCACTTCCACATCGGTGCCAGCCTCACGGCGATGAACTTCTACGGTAAGTACTTCTGGGAGTCCCAGCACGAGTACACGAAGCCGGCGATCGGTGGGGCAATGTTGTTCCTCGGCAACGCCCGCGCCGTCATCAACTCGATTCTGTGTGGCACCTTCGATCGGCATCCCGACCTGAAGATGGTCTCAGTCGAGAGCGGCATCGGCTGGATCCCGTTCCTGCTCGAAGCGATGGACTACGAGATGTTCGAGAATGCCCCGGCACAGTACGCGCAGCTCCAGAAGGCTCCGTCGGAGTACTTCCGCTCGAACTGGTACGCCACGTTCTGGTTCGAACGCAACCATGGCAATCTGCAGGGGCTGTTCGACGTGGTCGGCGAGGACAACGTCATGTTCGAGACCGACTTCCCCCACCCGACGTGTCTCTACCCGGATCCGGTCGCTGCGGTCGCTGACGCCGTCTCGACTCTGCGACCGCAGACTCGCCGCAAGGTGCTCGGCGAGAACGCCGCTGCGCTGTACCGGCTGGATCACTGACGCGTCGTGGCGATCGCGACGATCGACGGGCTCGAGATCGCCTACGAGGTGATCGGCGACGGGCGCAGGGTCTGGGCGTTGACCCCACGTGGGCGCTTCAGTAAGGACTACGGGGGAGTGCGAGCGACCGCCGAGGCACTGGCGGCCCAGCGCCAGCGGGTGATCATCTGGGACCGACCGAACTGTGGCGCATCGAGCGTCTGCTTCACTGGAGAGTCCGAATCAGCTGTGCAGGCCGACGTGCTGGCTGGTCTCCTGCGCGAGCTCGACCTCGGTCCTGCGGTGATCGCCGGTGGATCCGGGGGTGCCCGCGTCTCACTGCTCACCGCCGTGCGACACCCCGACGTGGCATCGGCGTTGGCGGTGTGGTGGATCAGTGGTGGCGTGTTCGGGAACATCGGCCTCGCCGTCACGTACTGCGGGCCGTCGATCAAGGCGGCTTGGACCGACGGCATGGAGGCCGTGGCCAACCTCCCGGAATGGAACGAGGTCGTCACACGCAACCCGTCCAACCGCGACCGCTTTCTTCGCCTGGATCCGCACGAGTTCATCTCGACGTTGGAGCGCTGGATGTCGGCGTACTGTCCGCAGGCCGGTCAGTTGGTCGCCGGCACCGACGATGCCGCCGTGCGCGGCTTGTCCATTCCCGCCTTGGTCCTGCGCAGCGGTGCGAGCGATCCGCATCACACCCGCGCGACATCAGAGACCCTCGCTGGATTGATTCCCGGGGCCGCTCTCGTCGAACCTCCCTGGGGTGACAGAGAGTGGGTTGAGCGGATGGACGCCGCGGCCAAGGGCGAGGCGCTGTTCGACCGATGGCCCTTGCTCGTGCCGCAACTCGTCGAGTGGAGCGCCGCCCGTCTTCCCGGCGAATGACGCTCGCAGTTACTCGGCCGGGAGCTCGACATCGACGGTGGCGATGGCCATCACCGCGTCGGTCTGTGTTCGCATCTCGACCCGGACCGTGGCGACGTGATGTCGCCGGCGCTCGACACGGATGTCGACCACCTCACCGTCGATGAACGTCGCGTCACCGGTGAACGCAGGATTCCGGTAGTTGGCCACCGAGTGCGTGACCTCGCCCCACTCGCCGGCCCATGCTGCGACGAAATCGATGACCCAGGCACCCATCGAGGCGCCATAGCCGTAACCGCGGGCCATCCCGACATGGCGTGCCCACTTCGGCTGAAGATGGCCGCGCGACGGGCCGTAGTACGCGCCGTCGGTCAGCTCGGGATTGGTCCGTTCCATCCGGCGGTCACCCTCGTGTCCGGCCATCTCCTTGGAGTAGCCGAGGTCGGCCGCTGACACGGTGGTGGGTCCGGTTCGCATTGCGCCCCAGGCGTTCATGGGAAAAGCGCGCCACTCCGTGGTGAAGCTGGCCAGGCTGTGCGGACCGAGAACGTTGCTGGCCAGCCGGTCACCCACCGAGACGGAGCCGATCAATCGCTTGTCGTGGTGCAGGTCCTGGATCTGGCGGATGTACCCGGCCTTCACCTCGTCGAGTGCGGCCAGTTCGTCGTCGGTCCATTCCTTGTCGACCGGGTCATCGAACAGCTTCTTCTCAGCGGCTTGCTTGATCTGGTAGCGGATCGAGGTCGAGCGCTGCAACGCGATTCGTTCGCCACGCTGGTTGATGTACAGCGTGTCCCCCCGCTGGAAGCAGGTCGGCCCCGCGAAGCTCGTGTTGCGGACCTTGTAGTCGTATGGCATTCGGTGGCACACGAGGTGGTCGCCGGCGGTGATGCGTGGCCCGAAGAACCACCATTCGTCGCCGCCGAAGATGAGGTGGGAGTTGGGGATGCGGCCGACCTGGGCCGGCGCGCAGCCATGGCTGGTGTCCGTGGCCACTGTGAACGACTGGGGAGCAACGAGCCTGCCGAACCGGCTTTCGGCGGCCCACTGTTCGTCGTAGTGCAACGGGTTCGGATAGTGCATCGCCTGCACCCACCGGCGGACGTCGCCGACTTCGACATCCTCTTTCAGCTCGCCGGCGCGGATCGGCACCCCCATGTGGCGGTCGAGGTCGGACACGTCGAGCGTCGCGGGTTCGTGGTCAGTGGTGGTCATCGTCTGCTCCTGGTCGTGGATGATCGGATCGGCGTGATCAGAGCCGAACCTTGACGAGCTCGACGAGATCGTGGTCGCGAACTTTGGTGTCGCTGCTCGTCATCGGGATCTCGCCGTCGGCGAAGAACAGCACCCGCTTGGGGAGCTTGTACGACGCGATGCGTGCGCGCAAGAAGTCGCAGAGGTCGTCGGCGGTCGTGTCGTAGCCGTCCTTCAACACGACGCACAGGACGACGAGCTGGTCGAGCCGCGCATCGGGAACCCCGATGATTCGTGCGAGCTTCACGGGCTCACAGGCGCGGAGCTGGACTTCGATCTCGGCTGGAGAAACGTTGGCACCTCCGGTCTTGATCATCTCGGTGCGCCGCCCAGTGAAGTGCACGAACTCGTCGTCGTCGACAAAGCCCATGTCACCGGTGTGGAAGAAACCGTCGGCGTCGAAGCACTCTGCCCGGCTTCGGCCGAGGTAGTGCTCCATGAGCGTCAGCCCCCGGATCGCGAGCTCACCGTCTTCGTTGGGTCCGAGTTGGCGGCCCGTGTCGGGATCGATGATCCGCAATTGGTTGCCGGCGAGAAGCTGGCCGATGCTGCCCTTCATCTGCTCGCGTGTGGCGGTGTACGGATGAGCCACCACGAACGCGCACGCTTCGGACAGGCCGTATCCGACCGGCATGTTCCAGTCCGGATCGCCGGCCACTGTCGGATGGCGGGTGAACACCGACTTGCCGAACACCTTGGTGAGCGACGAGAGGTCGGTGTGCGCCCAGTCCGGGCACTCCTCGAGGGCTGCGGCCTGGTGGGGCAGCGTGTACGGCTCGGTGACGCGCTCGCGCTCCATGAGCGCGAGCGCCGTTGCGGCGTCGAATCCCTCCTGCATCACCCAGCACCCGCCGGCGGCCAGCGTCGAGCCCATCACCGTGTTGATCCCGGCCGTCCAGAACATCGGCAGCGCCGACCAGATTCGGGTGGTCGTGTCGCGTCCGAAAAGTTGCGCCTGAACCCAGAACTGCAGCGTCGGCGACTGGTGATTGTGGAGCACGCCCTTCGGCTTCGATGTCGTGCCGGAGCTGAAGATCACGAGAGCGAGATCGGAAGGCGCGACAGAACCGGCGATGGCATCGAGGAGGTTGTCGCGAACGTCGTCACCTCCTGCGAGAAACGTCTCCCACGACTCGATTTCCGTCGGGTCGGTGCCGGCGCCGATCGCGGCGACGTGACGAAGATGCGGGAATGCCGGATCGCGCAGGACGGTGCCGTTGGCCAGCGAAGGGACCAGCTCGACCAGGTCGTCGACGAAGCGGCGTCGACTCATGGCGGTCTGTGTGAGCAGGACGGCGATGTCGGCGTCTTGCAGCATCTGGGCGAGTTCCGGCTTGGGCGAGAACGTCGACAGCGGAACGACCACCGCTCCGGTGAGCGCCGCGCCGAAGAACGCGGCGACGCCCTCGGGGCGGTTGGACGTGAGCACCCCGACCCGAGTTCCCTTGGTGACCCCACGCGCAAGCAGCGCTTTCGCCACGCGGCGAGCCTGCTGGCCCAGCTCGGTGTATGTCCAACGCAGAGTTTCGCCGGTGAGCGGATCGTCGAACACCAGGCAATCGGCATCGCCGAACCGGTCGCACACGTCGAGGACGAACGATCCCATCGTCAGCGGTTCGGGCAACACGGTCAACGGAGGGCCGTTGAGTTGATACACGTTTCGACGCTATCATCTCAATGATTGCGGTCCAGGAGTCGACACGGTGATCCCCAATTCCATCGCGGTCCTGCTGGCTCCGGTCGTGTCCGGAGATCCCACCCGGTGCGCGCTCGTCACTCGCTCTGGCACCTACAGCTATGCGCAGGTCGACGAGCAGGCTGATCGGGCTCGTGACGCGCTGTGGGCATTGGGCGTGCGCCCCGGCGAGCGGGTTGCCGTGTCGCTGCCGAACGACACCGAAGTGGTCGCGACGTTCCACGGGGTGATGCGTCTCGGGGCGATCTGGGTGGGCGTCAGTCGCAATCTCGCTGCACCGGAGAAGATCTGGATGCTCGATGACAGTGCGACCACGGTGTTCATCTGCGACCCGGACACCGCGGCACAGGTGCGCGGCCTGACCGACGTTCGGATCGTCGAGACGCCCGATGACTGGCATGCGGTGGTTCGCGAAGCTCCCGTCATCGACGTCGCGCCCGTCGATCCGCATGCACCGGCAGTGATTGCCTACACCAGTGGCACGACGGGTCATCCCAAGGGTGTGGTCCACAGCCAGTACAACCTCCTGCTCCCGGGCGCGGCGCTGGTGGCGAGCCGCAGTTACGACGCCACGCTGCGCAAGGGCGACTGCTTCCCGATGACGATCGTCAACCTCCAGGTCCTGACGACGCTGCTCGTCTTCCAGGCCGGGGGCTGTTGCGTGCTGATGGACCGCATGGATGCCGCAGGCGTTGCCGAGTGGATCAGGCGCGAACGGGTCACGACCTGGAACGGTCCGCCGGCTCTGCTCCACTCACTCGTCGAGCGTGACGACATCACTGCCGACGACCTGCGCTCCCTCGACGAGGTCTGGACAGGCGGCGCCGATTGCCCGGAGAGCCTGCGGGGCAGTTTCGAAGCCAAGTTCGGCATCCCAGTGCTGGCGACCTACGGGCTCTCGGAGGCGCCCAGTGTCGTCACGATTGATGCCCGCGACGGCGACCATCGGACCGGCGCCAGTGGCCGCCCACTCCCGCATCTGGCGGTCAGCGCGCACAGCGACGACGGTGCCCGATTGCCCGCTGGCGAGACCGGCGAGATCTGCGTCGGCCCGGTCGCCGACGGTCCGTGGGCCGACCTCTATCGGCCAATGCTGGGCTACCTCGACAGGCCCGAGGCAACAGTCGTCAGTCTCGTCGGCGGCTTGCTCCACACGGGCGACATCGGCTTCGTCGACACCGACGGGTTCATGCACGTGCGCGACCGGAAGAACCTGCTGATCCTGCGTGGTGGGGCCAACGTCTATCCGGCCGAGGTCGAGCGCGTGCTCGGCACTGCTCCTGGCGTGGCGGCCTGCGCAGTGTTTGGTGTGCCCGACGAGCGTCTCGGCGAGCGCGTCGCCGCCATGGTCGAACCCCTCGCCGGTCAACAGATCGACGTGGCCGCTGTCACTGCCTACTGCCTGGAACGGCTGGCCAAGTACAAGGTGCCCGAGTCGATCACCGAGATCGATGCGTTGCCGCGCAACGCGATGGGCAAGGTCTCGCGTGCCGAGGTGGCTGTTCTCGGCCGTGCGTTGCCTTCGTCGGCCGCCGAGGCACGAGCGTGAACTTCGGCTTCGACGACGGTCAGCAGGCGTTGCGCGCGACGGCGCACACGCTGCTGGCGGCCGAATGTGATTCGAGCGTGGTCCGCCGATCGCTGGAGGATCCTGAAGCGTGGCGTCCGCTGTGGGGCACGATCGTGGGACTCGGATGGACGAGCCTGTCGGTGCCGGAGGCGCACGGAGGATTGGGTCTCGGCATCGTCGATCTGGTGGGTCTCGTCGAGGTCACGGGTCGTTGGGCCCTGCCGGTGCCGTTCCTCACGACCGTCGGGTTCGCCGCTCCGGTGCTGATGGCGGCATCACCCGGTTCACCGGCTCTGGCGGCGATCGCGGACGGCACGGTCACTGCGGTGGCGACCGGCGCGGTGCGCTGGGACGGCTCGACGCTGTCAGGCACCGCCCACCAGGTCGCCGATGCCGCCCGGGCTGACACGATCGTTGTGGTCGGAGATGGCGAGGGTGGTGCTGACGCTGGCGGCGTCGTCGTCACTGTGGTCTCGGCGCGGTCGCCGAATGTGCGCATCGTTCCGGTCTTCTCTGCCGATCAAAATCGCCCGCTGGCCGACGTGCACTTCGATCAGGTGACCGGCGTCGAAGTGACCGAGTGCCAACCAGAGCCGGGATTCGATGTCACCAGGGTCGTGCTCGCCGCAGAACTGGTCGGCGTCGCCCAGGGGCTCCTCGAGATGAGCGTCGCACACGCATCGACCAGAGTCCAGTTCGAACGGCCGATCGGCGCGTTCCAGGCGGTGAAGCACCGCCTGGTCGACACCCACGTCGCGATCGAGCGGGCGCGCACGCTCGTGTACGACGCGGCGATGGTGCACGACGACGCCGACACCTCAGTCGAACGGCGCCGCGATCTCGCCTCGCTGGCCAAAGCAGCCGCGAGCGAGGCGGCACTGCTCGCCTCAAGGTCAGCGGTTCAGGTACACGCGGCGATCGCCATCACGTGGGAGCACGACGTGCATCTCTTCAGCCGCCGGGCCCGCCAGGGAGCGCTCGCGCTCGGTGATGCGACCACGATGTACCGCCGCGCAGCACGTGCCTACGTAGAAGGAGGGCGCTGATGGACATCATCGAGACCGCCGCCCAACGCGAGGTGCGCGAACGGTACAGCGCATGGCTCGATGACTTCCTGCCGCACGGATATCTGGCGAACTACGCCGAGCATCGGCGCGACTGGGATCTCCGCCGCGCGTACCAGCGGGCGGCGTTCGAGGCCGGTTGGCTCGTGCCGCAGTGGGAGCCCGGGCTTGGCGGACAGTCGCTGGCACGACTCGAGACGCTGACGATCCAGCTCGAGTCGGCACGCCGAGCAGTGCCGAAGCTGCCGAACGTGCAGGGCGTCGGGGTGGTCGCACCAGCGCTGCGCGAACACGGCACACCGGAACAGAGAGAGCGCTATCTCGTGCCGGTGCTGCGCGGCGACGAGTGGTGGGCTCTCGGCATGTCCGAACCGGACGCCGGCTCCGACTTCGGTGGCCTGCGGACGAGGGCTGTGCTCCACGGCGACACGTGGGTGGTGAACGGTCAGAAGATCTGGACCACGCAGGCCGATCACAGCGCGTTCAGCGTGATGTTCTGTCGCACCGATCCCGACGCACCCAAGCACCGAGGGATCACCTGCCTCATAGCCGATCTCTCCGCACCGGGCATTACGATCCGTCCCATCCGGTCCGCCGAGGACAGCCTGGAAACGTTCTGTGAAGTTTTCCTCGACGATGTCGAGATCCCCGCTGACGCCTTGCTGGGCGAGGTCGACGACGGGTGGAACGTCGCCATGAGCGCGCTCAACCACGAACGCGACATGATCTGGATCCTGAACTGGATGGAGATCGAGCGCGGACTCGAGCGCGTACGCGCCGCGTTGCGCGACGAGCCCCGCGACGAGCTGCTCGCCGAGCTCGGTCGCCGTCTGGCAGATGCCGAAGCGATCCGCATGACCGGCTACCGGGCGGTCACCAACGAACTGAACACCGGATTCAGCCCCGAGTTCCTGATCCTCAAGCTGTTCGGCTCCGAGTCCCTCCAAGAAGTGTGGGAGTTGGCGATCCTGGCGGCTGGACCGGCCGCGTTGACCGACCGCGAGCTGCTCCTCGACCAGTTCGACGCCCTCGCCGCGACGTTGTATGGCGGCACATCAGAGGTGCAGCGCAACATCATCGGTGAACGAGTGCTGGGGCTGCCGAAGGAACCGAAGCGACCGAATCAACCGACGGAGCGGCGTTCGCGGTAGCGCTCGGGCAGGATTGGTTCTGGCGCGAGCGGGCCGGTGTCGTTGGCCTGGAGCACCATCTCGGCGAGCACGACGCTCGGGTGGAGCGAGTCGAGGAACGCCACCGCAGCGGCGACGTCCTTGGATTGCAGGGTGTGCATCGGGAAGGTCACCTGTTCGAGCATGTCGGTGTCGACCGGAGCGGGGATCAGGACGTTGACGTTGATGCCATCGCGGGCGACCTCACTCCGGAGCGCTTCGGCAAACGCGTTCATGCCGGCCTTGGACGCCGAGTAGGCGGCGCGGCCGCGCATGCCCCGGCGGCCGGCGGTGGACGAGATGAAGATGATCCGGCCACCGACGGGCATCTTCGGGAGGACGGCCGCGACGGTGACGAAGGCCGAGCGGAGGTTGATCCGGATGACCTCGTCGAAGGTTTCGATCCGTTCTTTGCGGACGAACGTGCCCCCGAGGATTCCAGCCGCGTGGACGAGCAAATGGATGTCGCCGAGGTCGCTGACAACGGCGCCGAACGACGCGTCGTCGGACGCGTCGGCGGCGACCCACCGCGCACCGATCTTGCCGGCTGCGACACGCAACGGCTCCTCGCGTCGAGACGTGAGTACGACGTCGTAGCCGCGCTCCACGAGCGCCGACGCTGACGCGAATCCGATGCCACCACTGCCCCCGGTGACCAGGGCGAGCTTGCTCATGCGTGGGATCCGTGAGTCGACCGACCGAACAACGAGTCGAAGCCGGATGTCGCGATGGATGCGAGCAGGGCATCGGTCGTGGCTTCGAGTCCGGCGGGCTGACGCAACGCTGGCTGGGTGACCCGGTCGAGGATCGACAGGTCGTGCTCGTTGCAGAGGCCGATGGCACCGTGGAGCTGGTGACTCGAGCGAAAGACCTGCGTGGCGGTCTCGATCATGCTCACTCTCAGGGCGAGGGCATCGCTGAGATGACTGGAGACCGATTCGGACCGGACGCACAGTGTGTACCTGGAAAGCTCGCGGAGGGCCTGGACGTGGACGGCAATGTCGGCCACTTGGAATTGGACCGATTGCAGGTCCGAGAGGGGAGCGTCGAACTGCCGCCGGCTGGTGACATGTTCGATGACCAGCTGGAGCGCCCGTTCCAGCGTGCCGAGCACCCGCCACGCGCTGAGCACGACAAAGCCGGACACGTCCACCGGTCCCAGTTCGGCACCGAGGCGAAGGTCGGCGACGAAGGTGCCGAGCCGCGTGCCGAGGACACTGCCGTCGGGCGTCGCGGCCCAACTTTGCGACCCGTCGAGGCGCGCGACGAGCCAATCGGGGAAGAGGTCTCCGTGTTCGGCTCGGGGCTGTGACGGCGCCACGAGTGCGAGCGGACGATTCAGGCCGTCGGGTGACGACAGCACCGAGGCCAGTGGGTAGGGCAGGCCGACTGCGCCGGCAATGCGGCACAGTTCGGCGGCAGCTGCGTTGGTGTCAGTATCTGTGCCGAGCAGCACATCGAGCGCGCCAAGTTCGGCGAGCAGCGGGGCGATCACGGTGGAACGCACGCTTGGGTCGATTTCGGCGCGTCGCGCGAGGTCGACTCCGCCGGCCGCCTCGAAGGCGCCGCGGGCGCTGTTGCCGAAGTCGACGGCGACGTTCGGGAGTTCGAGGTTCATCGGACGCCTGCCGCCAGAACGGAGCGGGCGATGAGCATGCGTTGAATCTCGATTGTCCCGGACGCGATCGTGGCAGCCTGGGCGTAGCGCCAGTGATCTTCGATGGCGCCGTGCAGGATCGCCGCCGACGAGGTTGCGTTGTCGAGCGCTCGTGGCCCGAGCGCTTCGAACAGCACTTCGGCGACCTCCTGGTCGCACAGGGTGGTGGCGACCCGGGCGATGCTGGCATCGGCGTCGGTGAGTGTGCCCGCCTCCTGCGCGGCGACGACCCGGTAGGCCAGGAGTCGCGCGTTGCGGACGTGGATCAGAGCTCGCGCCCACCGGGCCCGGAGCCCGCCGGGAAGATCGATCCACGAATCGCCGAGTTCTTCGCGCAGGAGGTGCAGCAGGCGATCGCACCGGGCGTAGCGAGCGATGCCGACACGTTCGAACTTGAGTGCTTCGCGGATGACCGACCAACCGCGGTTCACGTTGCCGAGCACGTTGTCACTCTCGACGAACACCTCATCGAAGAAGACCTCGTTGAGGTGGTGCCGGCCGAGCATGCTGGCGATCGGTCGGACGGTCACCCCGACGCGGTCCATGGGCACCAGGAACACGGTGATTCCTTCGTGCTTGCGCCCCTCGGTCGAGGTGCGCGCGGCGAGCACGCACCACTGGGCCATCTCGGCGTATGAGGTCCAGATCTTTTGTCCGCTCACCAACCATCCGCCGTCGGTGGGCACTGCCCGACAACGGAGCGAAGCGAGATCTGAGCCGGCCTCTGGCTCGCTGAAGCCCTGGCACCAGATCACCTCGCCGGCAGCGATGGAGGGAAGGTGTTGCCGCTGCTGTGCATCAGTGCCGAAGCGGATCAGAGCGGGCCCTACCCAGTTCAGGCCCATGTACTGAGCGCCTCGGGGCTCGTGGTGCGCCCACATCTCTTCGCGCACCACGGTCTGTTCCCACACCGAGCCACCACCGCCGCCGAACTCCTCGGGCCACGCCCGGGCGAGCAGCCCTTCGTCGGCGAGGAGCCGACAGAACCGTTGGGTCTGCGCGAGATCACTCGGATCGTCGGTAAATGCTCCGAGAAATTCGCCGTCGAAGTTCGTGGCGATCATCTTGCGGAGTCGAACACGCAACCGCTGCGCGCCCTCATCGAATTGGTAGTCCATGGAACTCCGAAGCCAAGGCCCGTCACGGCAAGGTTGCTATCCTCTACAGGATACCAAACCTGCCCGGCTGGCTAGGTTCTGGTGATGCGCTTCAGCTTCTCGTACCCACTGGCGGCTCACCCCCAGAATCCGGCGTTCTTGACGGGTGCGGGTATGGCTCGGCTGTGCCAGGCGGCCGAATCGGCTGGTTTCGACGCGGTCGGGTTCACCGACCATCCGGCACCGACCGACCGGTGGCTCAACGCCGGCGGACATGACGCCCTGGACCCGTTCGTGGCGTTCGCGTACTGCGCGGCGGCAACGGAGCGACTGCTGCTGATCCCGAACATCCTGGTGCTGCCGTACCGCAATCCGTTCCTGGTGGCGAAGGCAGTCGCGACGCTGGACGCCTTGTCCGGCGGACGGTTCGTGCTCGCAGTTGCGACCGGGTACCTCCGCGGTGAGTACAAGGCGCTCGGCGTCGACTTCGAAGAACGCAACGACCTGTTCGATGAGGCGATCGAGGTGATTCGCGGGGTGTGGTCGACCGACGACTACACGTTTGTGGGTCGCCACTTCGAGGCGTTCGGACAGTCGGCAAACCCGAAGCCTGCGTCGTCTCCACCACTCTGGATCGGTGGGAACAGCAGGCTCGCACGACGACGGGTGGCGCAATACGGCGACGGATGGGCGCCCTTCTTTGCGCCTCGCAAGCTCGCCGCAACGGCCAAGACAACTTCGCTCGAAACGCTGGCGGACCTCGTGGGGATGCTGGACGTGCTCTGGCAGTTCACGGACGAGGCGGGTCGCAATCCTGCCATGATCGACGTTGCGTTCTCCAGTGGTGCCGGTGGCGACCCGGCGACCGAAGATTTCTCAGGGGAGGCGAGACTCGAGGCGCTCGCAGAACTGACCCGGGTGGGTGTCACGTGGTCGGGCGTTTCTGTTCCGGACGACTCGATCGAGCACGCCATCGAGACGCTGGAGCGGTTCGGTACAACGGTCATCGAACCGCTTCGGGGCGGCTGACGCTGCTGCATCTGCAGCGTCGCCTGCGACCCTTGCGCAGCGGGTCACTCGCGGCCGCGCTCGTCCTTGCGGGCGTCTCCGAACCGTTCCTGAAGCAGCTGGTGCGTGGCGCGGCGATCGAGCTTGCCGCTTTCGAGCCAGGGCAGATCGTTGCGGTCCTCCACCACCATCAGGTGTCTCGGTACCATGTAGTTGGCCACGTCTGACCTGACTCGACCGAGCAGATCGGTTGGGTCGATGTGCTGCCCGGGCGTCAGGATGACCACGGCAGCCACCTGTGTCTCGCCGTCGCTGAGGGTGACCCCGGCCACGAACGCCATCGTGACCTCGTCATGCGCCTCGAGCGCGATCTCGACCTCACGCGGACTGACGTTGACCCCGGCCGCCTTGATCGTGTCGCCGAGACGACCGCGGTAGAAGAGGTTGTTGTCGTCGTCGAGGTAGGCGCTGTCGCCGGTGCGATACCACCCATCTGGAGTGAAGGTGGCTTCCCGCTCGGTCTTGTTGAGTCCGTGCATCAGCGAATATCCGCGCACGAGGAGTTCGCCCGGCACCCCGCGTTCGCAGTCGACGGCGGTCTCGGGGTCGATGATGCGGTGCTCGACACCTGGGACAGCTCGTCCGAACGATCCGACCTTGTCGGGAGGGAGCAGCGCACCCTCCATCTCGAGGGTGTGCGGCCCGAGGGTCTCGGTCATCCCGAGGGAAGCGGGTACGTGTGCCAAGTCGGCGAGCGTGAAGCCGGCTCCGACCGTCCGCTGGCCCACCGCCCGAATCGACGAGAGATCGCGTCCGGCGAAGTCGGGGTGATCGGTCAACGCCTTGACCATGTGTGGCCATCCGAGAATGTGGGTGCACCGCGTCCGTTCGAGGAGCTCGAGCGTCGTCGCGGGGTCGAAGCGGTCTTCGAAGATGGCGGTCGCGCCCGCATGCATGGCACCGAGGAGTGTGAACGTCAACCCGCCGACCCAGAACAGCGGCATCGGGGAGTAGATCGCATCGCCCGGGCGGATGTCGCGGAACTGCCAGAGGTTGTGTGCGTGGCGGATGACCGATCCATGGGTGTGGATCGCGCCCTTCGGGTCGCTGGTGCTGCCGGACGAGTAGACGATGACCATCGCATCGGCCGGAGAGACCTGCGCCTCGATCGCGTCGACGATCTCGTCATCGATGTCTTCACCGGCTGCGATCAGGTCGTCGATGGAGCCGGCCCAGGGCCGGTGCACATCGCCCCACATCCAGATCTCGCGCAGATACGGGTGAGATGGCGGGCGTCTTGGTGTTCCCGAGCGGTCTGCAAGCCCAGGGATGGCGAGTTCCAGACGCTCGACGTAGTCGTTGGCGAGGTGCGAGTCGACGGACAACAGGGTGTCGACGTCGGCGTGAAGCAGGAGACGATCGAGCTCACGCGGCTTGAGGTAGGTGTTGATCGGCACACAGATCGCGCCGATCCGGGTGGTCGCCAGCCACCCGATGATCCACTCGAGGCCATTCGGCGCGAGTAGGCCGACCCGGGTTCCTTTGCCGACTCCGCGCGCAACGAGACCCTTGGCGAGCGAACGTGAGCGATCGTCGGCCTCCGCGTAGGTGAGCGTGCCATTCGGCGCGTGCGCCAACACGGAGTCCGCGTACGCGTCGACGAGGTGCGTGAG
>JAYTRT010000440.1:0-1520 GCA_043746045.1 Actinomycetota bacterium
CGACGGCGTGTCCGCGCCATTGCCGTGGTGGATGACGATGGTGTGGCGAGCGTCGTCCGTTTCGAGGACGATCCTGTGCATGCCGTCCTCCAATCGAACCGCGGCACGGGCGACATCGTCGACGCGCTCGAGGCGATATGGTTCGGCGATCCGACCGAGATTGTGAACCTGCGAACAACCAGAGGTGGGTGTACGCGCTGGCCCTAGGGTGGCCACGTGAGGGAGACACGCGAAGGACACGATGTGAGCGAGATGGCGAACGCGAATCACCCGTTCGGTGCGTCGCGACTCGACCCGTCGTTCGACCGTGAGGCGTGGGCCAACGAAGTGCGGGCGCTCGCCCGCGAACGCGACGCTGTCATCCTCGCCCACAACTATCAGGTCCCCGAGATCCAGGACATCGCCGATCACGTCGGCGACTCGTTGGCCCTCAGCCGCGTCGCAGCGACTGTCGAGCAGTCCACCATCGTGTTCTGCGGGGTGCATTTCATGGCCGAGACGGCCAAGATCCTCGCCTACGACAAGACCGTGCTGATCCCGGATGCGCGAGCAGGGTGCTCACTCGCCGACACCATCACCGCCGACCAACTACGCGCGTGGAAGGCCGAGTATCCGGGTGCAGTCGTCGTCAGCTACGTCAACACGACCGCTGCGGTGAAGGCCGAGACGGACATCTGTTGCACGTCGTCGAACGCGGTCGACGTCGTCGCCAGCATCCCCGAGGATCGGCCCGTCCTGTTCTGCCCGGACCAGTTCCTCGGTGCGCACGTGCAGCGTTCACTGCAGCGCGACAACATGCACATCTGGCTCGGCGAGTGCCATGTCCACGCCGGCATCAACGGTGCCGATCTGAAAGCCCGGGTGATGGCCGAGCCAGATGCCGAGCTGTTCATCCACCCGGAGTGTGGATGTGCCACCAGCGCGCTGTACTTGGCCGGCGCAGGCGTCGTCCCCCCCGAACGCACCAAGATCCTCTCGACGGCAGGCATGGTCGACGCTGCCCGCACCACCACCGCCAAGAAGGTCCTCGTCGCCACCGAGACCGGCATGCTGCACCAGTTGAACAAGGCCAACCCGTTCGTCATCTTCGAGCCGGTCAACCCGGCAGCGGTGTGCAAGTACATGAAGATGATCACGCCTGCCAAGCTCGTCCGTGCGTTGCGCGATGGAACAGACGAGGTCACGGTCCCGCCTGCAATCGCCGACCGGGCACGTCGGTCCGTCGAGCGAATGATCGCGATCGGCAAGCCGTCCCGAACAGGAGAGTGATTCGATGACCGCCAAGGTTCCGCTGCAACTCGCCGCGCCCGCAGTCACCTGGCGGCGCGATGTGGATGTTCTCGTCCTCGGTTCCGGCGCGGCCGGGCTGGCTGCGGCGATTGCCGCGCGGCCCGTTCGTTCTGTCCTGATCGTCACCAAGGACACGCTCGATGCCGGCAGTACGGCTTGGGCGCAGGGCGGTCTGGCAGGCGTGTTGGACCCGGCCGACTCGTTCGAGAACCACGTGCGCGACACGCTTG
>JAYTRT010000441.1:0-14932 GCA_043746045.1 Actinomycetota bacterium
GCGTGGCCTCGGCGTGAAGTGCATCTACGTCGCCATCGGCCAGAAGGGTTCGACGATCGCCCAGACCGTCGAGACGCTGCGCCAGTACGGCGCGATGGAATACACGGTCGTCGTTGCCGCTCCGGCCTCGGACACCGCCCCCTTCAAGTACCTCGCACCGTATGGTGGCTGCGCAATCGGCCAGCACTGGATGGAGAACGGTGAGCATGCGCTCATCGTCTACGACGACCTGTCGAAGCAGGCCGAGGCCTATCGCCAGGTTTCGCTGCTGCTCCGCCGTCCCCCGGGCCGCGAGGCCTATCCCGGCGACGTGTTCTACCTGCACAGCCGTCTGCTCGAGCGAGCCGCCAAGCTCAGCGACGAGCGAGGCGCCGGTTCGCTCACCGCCCTCCCCGTGATCGAGACCAAAGCCGGCGACGTCTCGGCATACATTCCGACCAACGTGATCTCGATCACCGACGGCCAGGTGTACTTGCAGGACAACCTGTTCAAGTCGGGTGTCCGTCCGGCCGTCGACGTCGGCATCTCGGTCTCACGAGTCGGCGGAGCCGCCCAGATCAAGGCGATGAAGACGGTCAGCGGAACGTTGAAGCTCGACCTCGCCCAGTTCCGTGAGCTCGAGGCCTTCGCCACGTTCGGTTCCGAGCTCGACGCGATCTCGAAGGCTCAGCTCGAGCGCGGCTACCGATTGGTCGAGCTGCTCAAGCAGCCGCTGAACAGTCCGATGCCCGTCGAGGAGCAGGTTGTCGTCGTGTTCGCCGGCACCAAGGGCTACCTCGACGATCTGCCGGTGAACCAAGTCCGTGCCTTCGAAGCCGGATTGCTGGACTTCATGCGCACGCGTAACGCAGGTGTGTTGGCGGGGATGCGCAGCAACCCGAAAGCCGATGTGCCCGCTGAGATCGCCGATCTGATCACGACCTTCAAGGATCAGTTCGTCGCCGCCAACGTGGCTGCGGCGGCTGCCCGCGCCGTCGATGCCGCCGCGATCGACGCCGCCCAGGTCGGCGACGCACACAGCCACAAGACACTGGCGACGGAATGAGAGTCGGGACTGGCCTCCGCTCCGCTTCGGCTGTTCCCTCCGTGCGGCTTGTCGCTGGCGCTCCTGGCGCTGGAATGATGGTCGGGACTGGCCTCCGCTCCGCTTCGGCTGTTCCCTCCGTGCGGCTTGTCGCTGGCGCTCCTGGCGCCGCGGCACGTTTCGGGTCGGTGGTCTAGTTGGCGGGCGGACAGGAGCGCATTCTTCGAGGACGCATTCGCAGCGTTCAGGCAACCAAGAAGATCACGCGTGCGATGGAACTCATCGCCGCGTCGCGCATCGTCAAGGCCCAGCAGCGGGTGCAGGCCGCTGTGCCGTACAGCGACCGGATCACCGCGGTCGTCAAGGATCTCGCTGCGGCTGGCGCGGGCAGCGGCTCACCGTTGCTCGCCGGACGGAGCGAGGTCAAGAAGACGGCATATGTGGTGATCGCCGCCGACCGAGGGTTGTGCGGCGGCTACAACGCCGGTGTGCAGCGCGCGGCCGAGGGCGAGATCAAGGCCGACCTGCTTGCGGGTCGCGACTACACGATTGTTGCCGTCGGCCGAAAGCCCGACAGCTACTTCCGCTTCCGCGGGTACAAGCGTGCGGCCAGCTTCGGCGGTTTCAGCGACAGTCCGTCGTACGAGAACGCCCGCGAGATCGGCAAGCTCGTCGTGCAGATGTTCATCGACGGCGAGGTCGACAAGGTGCAACTGGTCTACACCCGCTTCATCTCGACCGGTTCGCAGGAAGTCGTCCTGCGCCCGCTGGTTCCGCTCGACTCCGAGACAACCGCCGGCGGTCACGGTCCAGCCGAGAACGCGGCCGGCGCCGCCACCGGTGACTACGAGTTCGAGCCGGACCCCACCACGATCCTCGACACGCTGCTGCCCCGCTACGTCGAGGCACGGATCTACGCCGCGCTGCTCAACGCTGCAGCCAGTGAATATGCGTTCAAGCAGCGTGCGATGAAGAGCGCCACCGACAACGCCGAGGAACTGATCAAGAACCTCGCACGAATCATGAACCGGGCCCGTCAGGACTCGATCACGACCGAGATCATGGAAATCGTCAGCGGCGCCGAGGCACTCGGCGGCGGCAAGGACAAGCACGTTCGTTACATCGATCTCGACGCCGTGGCGTCGAGCAACTAGCGCATCAGCGTCAAAGGTAAGGACACCCAGTTATGACCATGACTGAAACAACCCGCACCGATTCGGCCAAGAGCGACGGCCGGGTCGTCGCCATCGCCGGGCCCGTGATCGACGTCGAGTTCCCGCGTGGCTCGCTGCCCGAGCTGAACCACGCTGTCGAGTTCACCGTGAACGTCGACGGCGTGCCCGTCGTCGTTCTGGCCGAAGTCGCGCAGCAGCTCGGCTCCAGCCGTGTGCGCGCCGTGTGCCTCAAGCCCACCGACGGGCTCGTCCGTGGTACCCCCGTGCGCAACACCGGTCGAGGCATCAACGTGCCCGTCGGCAACCGCACGCTCGGTCACGTGTGGAACGTCTGGGGCGAAGTGCTCGACGGTGACAACGCCGATTTCGCCGATGTCGAGCGCTGGGACATCCACCGTCCGGCGCCGAACTTCGACGCGCTCGAGCCGTCCAAGCGCCTCTTCGAAACGGGCATCAAGGTCATCGACCTGCTCACCCCGTATGTCGCCGGTGGCAAGATCGGACTGTTCGGTGGTGCCGGCGTCGGCAAGACCGTGTTGATCACCGAGATGATTCGTCGCGTCGCCCAGAACCATGGTGGCGTTTCCGTGTTCGCCGGTGTCGGCGAGCGCACCCGCGAGGGCACCGACCTGATGATCGAGATGACCGAATCCGGCGTCTTCGAGAAGGCCGCCCTGGTCTTCGGCCAGATGGACGAGCCGCCAGGCGTGCGCCTGCGAGTCGCGCTGTCGGCCCTGACGATGGCCGAATACTTCCGCGACGTTCAGAACCAGGACGTGTTGTTGTTCGTCGACAACATCTTCCGCTTCGTTCAGGCGGGTTCCGAAGTCTCCACCCTGCTCGGCCGGATGCCGTCCGCGGTGGGCTACCAGCCGACGTTGGCCGACGAGATGGGCGCCCTCCAGGAGCGCATCACGTCCACCCGTGGCCGCTCGATCACGTCGTTGCAGGCCGTCTACGTACCCGCTGACGACTACACCGACCCGGCACCGTTCACCACCTTCACGTTCCTCGACGCGACCACCGAGCTCAGCCGCCAGATCGCCTCACTCGGCATCTACCCGGCTGTCGACCCGCTGTCGTCGACCTCGACCATCCTCCAGCCCGAAGTCGTCGGTGACCGTCACTACAACGTCGCTCGTAGCGTGCAGGAGATCCTCCAGCGCTACAAGGAGTTGCAGGACATCATCGCCATTCTCGGCTTGGACGAACTGTCCGAAGAAGACCGCCTCACCGTCTCACGCGCTCGCAAGGTGCAGCGCTTCCTCAGCCAGCCGTTCTACGTGGCCGAGGTCTTCACCGGTGTCAGCGGCGAGACCGTTCCCGTGCTCGAGACCGTCGAAAGCTTCGAGGCGATCGTCAAAGGTGACCTCGACGACGTTCCCGAGCAGGCGTTCCTCAACGTGGGTGGCGTCGAGCAGGTGCTGGCCAAGGCCAAGGCTCTGCAGGAAGGCGCTGGCTGATCATGGCCGGCGCCACGATGACCGTCAACCTGGTCTCACCGGAGAAGGTTCTCTTCACGGGCGAGGCAACGCAGGTCATCACCCGCATCCTCGACAGCGGCGAGATCGCGTTCCTGCCCGGCCACGCGCCCTTTCTCGGCGCCTTGACCGAGAATCACACCCGCATCTATCTGGCTGACGGCACCATCACCGACGTCGCGGTCCACGGGGGTTTCGTCGAGGTCAGCAACAACAACGTCAACATCCTTTCCGATGTGGCCGAGTTGGCCGGCCAGATCGACCGTCGTCGCGCTGCCGCTGCCAAGGAGCGGGCCGAGGAGGTTCTGCGTCACGAAGCAGACGCCGACGTCGAGGCGGCGTTGGCGCGGGCGCACGCTCGATTGAACGCGACCGGTGGCATCAACGGCACCACCGCCGGTAACCACTGATCAAGACGCAGAAGTCGTCGGCGCCGGGAACTGAACGACTGTCGCCGACGACTGCTTGAGCGTATGAATCTCGTCCGCCCCTCGCCGTGGAGGGTGGGTCTGCTGACGATGATGATTTTCGGTTGCCTCCTCGCTCCGGCGAGCGTCGCACTGGCCCACAACGGCACCGGCGGAAGCAGCAGCGATTACCGGATTCAGGTCACCGGTTGGCAGGGCGACCACACGGGAATCGAACTGCGCGTCGTCGAACTCGGCAACCGTCTCGAACTGCATCGCACAACAGCGCGGTCGGTGATGGTCCTGGGGTATTCGGGTGAGCCGTACCTACGGCTCGACGCCTCCGGTGTGTCCGAGAACGTCAATTCGCCGGCGCACTACCTGGATCTCGACCGCTTTGCATCGACGAATCCGCCGGACACCGCGTCGGCGACTGCCGTGCCGTCCTGGACCATGTTGAGCGCAGGATCGGTTGTCAGATGGCACGATCATCGCGCTCACTGGATGAGCAATACACCGCGCGCCGACGTGCTCGCGGCTCCCGACGTCGAGCGAGTGATCTTCGCGGCTCAACAAATCGAGTTCGTGGTCGACGGTCGCAATGTCGATGCCGTGATCAGGGTCACGTGGCTGCCGACCCCGATGCGTTACGTGTGGCTGGGTGCAGCGTCGGCACTCGGTCTCGGGGCTGCCGCAGCCCTGGTTCTGATTCCGACGACCCACGCGCTGCTGCCCCCGCTCGCTGTACTCGGGACGGCTGCCACGCTCGTCGGTCAGGGAGCCAGCAATACTCGTCATGTGCTCGGTCTGATCGTGATCCTCGCTGCGGTCCTGGCGATGCTCATCCGTCGCCCACTCCTGTCCGTTGGCGCAGCCGTCGGTGCCGGTGTCCTGGCGGCGACGCGGATCGAGGCCTTCGAGCACGAGCTCCTGGCCGGCTGGCCGACGGCGGTTGTCCAACGTGTCGCGCTGGTCGTCGGTATCGCCTGCTGTCTGGGCGTCGTTGCCTCGTCGATCGTCGGCGCCCTCGAACCGACCCGGCCGGTTGCATCGACCTCTCCGCACTCGACGCCTCCGCCGAACACGCCGACCGGAGCGAAATCATGACCGCCGCATCTCCCGGCGTTGGTGGTCGTCGGCGTTGGCTGCTCGGCGCGGTCGGGATGCTGGTCGCAACGCTCGCCACCCTGTTCGCCCTGCCAGGACAGGCCCTGGCCCATGCTGAATTGTTGACTACGAATCCGACTGCCGGTCAGGTGCTCGATGCTGCACCGGCTGTGATCACCCTCACCTTCAACGAACCGGTCGAGATCAGTCTCGGTGGGGTCAGGCTGTTCGACGGACGAGGCAATCCCGTCGAGGTCGGTGCCGCCAGTCACCCGACAGGCGCGACCCAGGTGGTGGCCGTCACGCCGGGCAGGCTGACGGCCGGGTCGTATGTGGTCGACTGGAGAGTCGTATCGGCCGATTCACACCCGGTGCAGGGAGCATTCACGTTCCAGATCGGCGCGACCTCGAACCTCCAATCGGGCATCCTGACCCAGATCATCAAAGGTGATCACACAAGCCACGTGGCCAGCGTCGGACTCGGCGTCACGCGCGGATTGATCATCGGCGCGATCGCGCTCGTCTTCGGTGGCTTGGTGGCGCTTGGTTGGGGGATCGTCGAAGCAACCGGGCGGGTCCGCGCGATCATCGCCACGAGCGCGATCGTCGGCGCCGTTGCCGGGCTTCTGCAGCTGCCGCTCGAGGTGGCCTATGCGACGAATCGCGGGTTGTCCACCATCGTCGAATCGAGTTCGTGGAAGGCCGCCTTCGACTCGCGCGTCGGCGTCTCCTGGGTCGTTCGGGCGGCGATCGTCGGTGCCATCGGCGGCGGCCTCTTGATCACCGTCGCCGACCGCCGAGGAGTGTGGTGGAGAGGCATGACGATTGCCGGGCTGCTCGCCGTTGGTACGGTCTCTGCCTACGGCGGTCACGGTGCCACGGGTCGGTGGGTTCCTGTCGGTGTCGCGGCGACTGCGTTGCACGTCGCTGGGATGGCTGTGTGGCTCGGTGGCCTGCTGTTGTTGCTGGCCGAGTTCCGCAGCGTGACCGCCGCAGCTGCGCGACGATTCTCGGCGATCGCGCTGGTCATGATCGCGCTGGTCATCGGTAGTGGTGTCGTGCAGTCGATCCGTCAGCTCGGGTCGATCCATGCGCTCACGAACACCACCTACGGCACGCTGTTGATCCTCAAGGTGATCGTCGTCGTCGTCCTGCTGGCCGTGGCGTTCGTCAGCCGCAGGATCGTCCGCCGCAGCGATGTCGACACCCCGCGTCTCGGACGGGCGATCACGATCGAGACCATTCTTGCCGTGACGATCGTCGCCTTCACGTCGGTTCTGATGGCGGCCAATCCATCCCAGGTGGCTGCCGCGACACCCTTCTCGGTGACGTTGACCAACGCTGACTACCTGGCATCGATCACCGTCGAACCCGGCCACACGGGTCCGAACGAGATGCACATCTACCTGTCCGACGCCGTCAGCAGTCTGGCGCAACCCGACGAGGTGACGGTCGAGATCGGTGATCCGAGTCGCCAGGTCGCGGCAATCCAGATCCCCGTGACCCGGAGCGGTGCCGGGCATTTCACGACCTCGACCGCCACGTTCCCGTACGCGACCACGTGGACGCTGACCATCACCGCTCGCTACAACCAGTTCGACGAAGTGAAATTCACGGCGCAGGTCAAGATCAGCTGACCGTCGCGTACAGTCGGGCAGATGACGAGCTTTCCGTTCACATCCGCATTGTTGACGGGCGCTTCGAGCGGCATCGGCGAGGCAATGGCCAACCTGCTCGGTGCGGCCGAGGTGCCGACGGTGCTCGTTGCTCGCCGGACCGAGCGGTTGCAGAAGCTGGCTGACCGGTATCCAGGTTTCACCGTGCTGACCGCCGACCTCGGCGACGCGGACGACCTGAACAAAGTCGCTGACCGGATCGCCAGCTCGACCGATCCGATCGACCTCGTCGTCAACAACGCCGGCTTCGGGACCACGGGAATGTTCCACGAACTCGATTCCGAGCGACTGGGCGAAGAGATCAGTCTCAACGTGGCTGCGCTGACCCGATTGTCACATGCTGCTCTGGCGACGATGCTGCCGCGTGGCCGTGGATACCTGCTTAATGTGAGCAGCATGGCCAGCTTCCAGCCGGCCCCGAAATTGGCGGTCTATGCGGCGACCAAGGCCTACGTCACCAACCTCACCGAGAGCCTGCACGAGGAGATGCGTGGCACCGGTGTACGCGTCACGGCGCTGTGCCCTGGCCTGACCCGAACCGAGTTCCAGAGTGTCAGCGGCGGCGACGTCTCTGCTGCGAACTACCCGGCATTTGCTTGGCTGACCGCAGAAGACGTCGCGAGAACGGGTCTCGACGATGTCGCCAAGGGACGAGCAGTTTCCATACCCGGCGTGCTGTACAAGGGCATGTCGGTCGCGTCGGGAATCACGCCGCGAGGACTCACTCGCCGCCTGGCCAGCCTCGTCCAGCGTTGACAGCGATCTACTCGTAGTCGACCGAAGCGAACGTCTTCAGCTTGTCGATCTTGTGGTGGGCGTCGACGAGGCGGACCGTGCCCGAGCGCGAGCGCATCACCAGTGACTGGGTGTGCGCACCCGCCGAGTCGTAGCGCACGCCGCGCAGCAACGCACCGTTGGTGATGCCGGTGGCAGCGAAGAAGCAGTTGTCGCCTTGAACCAGGTCGTCGGTGCTGAGCACACGGCTGAGGTCGTAGCCGGCAGCGATGGCAGCGTCACGCTCGGCGTCGTTGCGTGGGTAGAGCCGACCCTGGATCTCGCCGCCCATGCACTTCAGCGCGGCTGCGGCAGTCACGCCCTCGGGCGTGCCGCCGATGCCGATCAACACGTCGACGCCTGCGTCGGGCCAGCATGTTGCGATGGCGCCAAAGATGTCGCCGTCGCTGATCAAACGGATCCGGGCGCCGCTGGCGCGGACTTCGTCGATCAACGGCTGATGACGTGGGCGGTCGAGGATCATCACCGTCAGGTCGCGGACCGTCGTGTTCTTCGCCTTGGCCACCCAACGCAGGTTCTGCGTGGCCGTTGCCGTGACGTCGATGGCACCTTTTGCCTGAGGGCCAACCGCAATCTTCTCCATGTAGAAACACGGACCCGGGTTGAACATCGTGCCGCGTTCGCTGACCGCGATGACGGCGATGGCGTTGTCCTTGCCGAGCGAAGCAAGCGTCGTTCCGTCGATCGGATCGACGGCGATATCGGTCAGTGGAGGCGTGCCGTCCCCGATCTTCTCGCCGTTGAACAACATCGGCGCTTCGTCCTTCTCGCCTTCGCCGATGACGACGAGGCCGTCCATCTGAACAGTGCTGAGCACGGTCCGCATTGCCTCGACAGCAGCGCCGTCGGCACCGTTCTTGTCACCTCGACCGACCCATCGGGATGCGGCGAGGGCTGCGGATTCGGTGACCCGGACGAGTTCGAGAGCGAGGTTGCGGTCAGGCTGTTGCACGATCGACATTTCGCAACCATAGCTGTCGCTCGTCGACGGGCTCGATTGTCCTCGGTCCGGCGGCTCGGGGCAAGCAACGCCGACACGCGAATCGGCCTACGGCGCAGCGCTCTGGAACCAACCCTCGATGTCGACGACGAGGTCGGTGTTCGCACCGTCGACGTAGACCGAGATCCGCCCATCAGCGCCGACCGTGGCGATCACCTCGTTGGCCGCGACAGCGCCGGCGGCGACGTTGACATTCGATGCGAGCGGACGTGAAACGCCGCTCGGCCACACCGTGATGAAGGTGCTCCGATCGGGGGAGACAGCTGTGACGTTGACCAACACGGCACCGACACCGATGGAGGGAACCCCTGCGATACCGGTGACGGCGAGGCCGATTGTGCTGCCGGCGGCGACCGGGCCCGGTGCACCGAGCGCGATGCGGGTGTCGCCGATGCGGGTCGGGGTGACAGCAACGAAGTCGCCCGGACCGGTGAAGTACCCCTGGACGTCGACGACCAGGTCGACCTGACCGGCGTGGTTGTAGAGCGAAACCTTTCCGTTGGAACCGACACTCGCGATGACCAGGTTCGCGACCGTGGCCCCGCGATGTGGGTTGAGGTTCGAGGTGAACGGCCGCTCGCCACCGCTGGACCACACGGTGACGAAGGTATCGACCGTTGGTGCAACGGCTGTCACGTTGAGGACCACCGCAGTCACCCCCGTGGCGGGAACGCCGCCAGCTCCGGTGACCGCGATGTCGATCGAGGCGTCGGCTCCTACCGGCTGCGCGGCGATTCCGAGTCCGACCCGCGTATCAGCGAGGCGAGCGGACACGATCGGCTGATACGACCCGCTGGCGAGGAACCAACCCTGCACATCGACGACGAAGTCGGTGTCGCCGCCGTTGGTGTAGATGGACACCTTGCCGTCCACGCCGAGTTGAGCGACCACCACGTTCGGCACGATCGACCCGGCTTCCGCGTTCACGTTCGACGTCGTGGGTCGCTCAGTGCCGGTCGGCCACAGAGTGACGAACGTGTCGTGCTGCGGAGCAATCGCAGTGACGTTCAACACCACGGCCGCGACGCCGGTGGTCGGCACGCCGCCCATCCCACCGACGACAACGTCGAGGGTCTGCCGTGCTGCTAGCGCCCGGACGGGCGCTCCGAGCCCCGAGCGCGTGTCGAGCACCCGGACGGGCACCGTCGGGACGTACCGCCCGGCGAGCCCCGGCGTCGGCGCTGGCGTGGTCGACGTTGTGGTGCTGCCCGGCGATGTCGTGGTGGTGCTCGGCGATGTCGTGTCGACGGGCACCGAAACCAGCGGAGCGGCGATGTCGCTCGCCGCGACTCCAGTGATCAGCAGCGGGGTCGTGCCCGTCCAGAGAGCGACCGGTCCGGACGCCTCGGCAGTGTTGGCGCTGAACGTGGCGTCGATCGACGGGGCCACCCCGATCAGATCGAACACGCCACCGCTACCCGTTGCGCTGTTGCCGGTGAACGACGAATGCGTTGTCGTCAGTGGTCCGGTCGACGCGATGGCGCCACCAGAGCCGTTGCTGTGGTTGCCGACGAAACCTGAGTCGGTGATCGTGAGATCGGTGGCTGAGGCGATCGCGCCGCCATCGTCGTCGGACGTGTTCCCGGAGAACATCGAGCCGGTGACCGACACCGGTGGATCGGCGATGGCCATTGCACCGCCGGCGCCGGCGTGGTTGCCGTCGAACGTCGACGACGAAACCGCGATGCCGGTCGCAGTGATCGAGTTCGCGGGCGGTACATAGATCGCGCCTCCCCAGTGCCCAGCGTCGTTGTCGGTGAAGTGGTCGCCGTTGACGGTGTCGGCCGTGCCGAGATCGCCGGCACCTTCATCGACAAACGCGCCACCGTTGACCGTCGCACCGTTGCCGGTGAAGGTGCTGTTCGTGATCGAAAGTGATGGCGAGTAGCTCGCGTACACGGCGCCGCCGGACTGGGAACCAGTGTTGTCGTCGAACGTGCTGGCCGTGACGGCGACCGGTGACTGCACGGCGAAGATCGCGCCGCCCGCCTGGCCGGTGTTGCGGCTCGCGTGAACCGTGTCCAGCGTCAACGAGCCGTGAACCACGCTGACGGCACCACCGTCGCCGGCGGCCTCGTTGTCGTTGATGTCGACTCGAGTCATTCGGATCGACGTCGCCTGGGCGAGGATGGCCGCGCCGCCGCCGACGTCGGTGAAACCCTTCGCCAGGGTGAGATCGGCGAGCGTCAACGATCCGCCGCTCACCTCGAACAGCCGCGACGAACCGTCACCCGTGATGGTGGTGCTCGACGCGCCGTCGCCGTCGATCTCGATCGTGGCTCCGTCAGGAACGACCATCGTGCCCGTGAGCTGGTAGGTGCCGCGCGGGAGGTGGATCATGTTGTTGCTCGAGATCGCAGCGGTGATCGCTGCTGGGAATGTGCATGCGCCGGCGACGTTGCAGTCGCCTCCGACCATGGATGTCGAGTCGACCGTGATGATGCCGACAGCGTGTGCACCGGGTGAGACCCATGTGACCGAAGACATGACGGCACACGCTGCCAGGGCTATGCGGGCACGGTGCATCAGTGGCCCCCCGTCCCATAGCCGACGCGGATGTCACCGGCGGTGAAGTTGATTGTCTTCTCGCCTGGTGGGAACCGTTTCAGGAGACGGGTGGACGAGTACAAACCCGTGTTCGGATCCTTGTACGCGCCCAGGTTCTGGTATGGCTTCAGGACCTTGTCGGCGCCGGCGGTGTTTCCCGCCGCCCTCAGCTTCGCGGCTTTGGCGATGGCGATGTTGTCGAGCGATTGCAGTCGACCGGCAACCAGGTCGGCGGCCTGAGCAGCGAGTGCAGGGTCGGCGCTACCGAGCTGGAACGGGATCGCGGCGATGTATGCGTCCGAGGGTAGATCGATCGCAGCATCGCTCCATCCGTGAAACGGGAACCGCTCCAGCTTCTGGAACTGCGCTTTGAAGAACGTCTCGACCTGTGACTTGGTGACATTCGGGGGATACACCCCGTTGACCGGGGCGACCGACTGGATGTCGCCATCGCTGATGAACGGCTTGCCGCTCAATGCGTCATCGATGTAGATCGATCCGGTCGACGAGACCCTCGCCACCGGCGCCGCCTGATAGGTGTCGATGTTCGAAGCGAGGATCTGCTGCTTGAGAGCCGGAACGTCGGCCGGGTTGATGCCGTTCGCAGCGAGGAACTCTGCCTCGTCGAGCTGCTGCAGGTACTTCAGGCCGTAGGGGACCGGGTTGCCCGGCCGAGCATTCAAGACCGTGATCCCTCCGCTGTCCTTATAGCGCGCACCGGCATTGGTGAGCAACTCCAGCGACGATCCCCCGCTGCTCCACTCGGTCCAGAGCTTCTGCTGCGTGGCGAGCCGCTCGGAGTACTTGGCGGCGAATCCGGGATAGGACCGCTCCAGGTCTGCAACCACAGCTGGATCCATCGGTACGGGTTTGAACAGACTCACCTTGCCGGCCCGCGCCGGATCCGCACCGATCATCTGATCAAGCAGGGAAACCGCTTTCGGTTTGATGAACTCGGGTTTGGCGATCCCGTCGATCCCGATCGACGCCGGCTCCGAGGTACGCATCGCAACACCGAAGCTCGTCCCGAACTTCTCGTCCGCAGCCTTGATGATCGACTGGATCGTCGTTGCGTCCGAGCCCAGGAGACCGGCCTTGCCGGTCACCGTCGTCGCGTCGAGCACCGTGCCCGCCGGCAGCGCCTGGTAGTGGTCGACCACTGCCTGGGCCTGCTGATTCCGCAGGACCAACGACTCTGTCGCCCTCGCGTCGCTCGCGCCCGCTGTCGCCACGTCGGCGGTGCCCACGAGGGAGGCATCGATGGCTCCCCCGCGAGTGAACAGACCGAGGCCCCCGGTGGGCAGGATCTTGTTGGCCGACAGGCCGAACCCAGCGAGACCGACTTCACCCAGCACGGCGGTCGCGCCCGCATGGAACCCGGTGAACGACGTCTCGCCGATGAAGTCGCCGATGTTGCCCATGGCTTTCACTGGATCGGTCTTGTATTGGCGCGCGTAATTGGCAAGCAGCGTCGGTGCACCCGACCCTGCCTCACCCACGGCTGTCGCCACGCTCGTCAACAATTTGACATTGTCGTTATAGATGTTCTTCAGACCGTCGATGGTCAGCGCTGCGCCGAGCGATTCGCCCACGTAGCCAAGGTTGTCCCAGATCGCCCGGGGCACGGTCTTGGCGTACTTCCAAATCGCTGCAGCGACCTGCTGACGTTGTTCGGAATCTGCGATCGAGTTGTAGAGGTTCATTCCGGACTGGGCGGTGGACGTCCCGAAGCGGTCGGCCGCCTTGGCGAGACCGCCGGCCGAGTTGGTCAACAGGGCGATCAACTGGTCCCTGCCGGACGCAGCGGCGTTCGCCACCAACGCATCGAACCCGGGCCGGCTGATGCCGAGCTGATCCACGGAGGTCACCTGCGCCACGGTGGGATCATCGAAGCCGATCGTCGTTCGGCCCAGATTGCTCAGTGACGCATCCTGCGCCAGTAATTGCTGCGACAACTGGGCGAGACCTGTGTTGATCCCGGCGATCGCGAGCTGGTCGCGCTGCTCCTCGGTCCACGTACCGGCCACGACGACGGTGACGGCCGCGTCGCCGGTGACCGCCGTGTGGGCCGTTGCCGTCGTGCCACCGGCATGTGCGAGGATCACCGAATTGCCGACCGCCGGCGCCGAGAACGTGTACAGGATGACTGCGGTCTGCCCCGCCCCGAGCGTGGTCGGCAGGGGTTGATCGGGGCCCGACGTCTGCAGCACGTTCGACAACGGATCGGGAGGGTTGTCCCCGGACTCGATCGACAGTCCTGTCGGAGCGCCCCATGTGATGTTGTCGACCTCGTCGGCACCCGTGTTCGTGACCGTCATCCGGACACCGAATGTCTTGCCGAGCTCGACGACCGAACCAACGAGACCGATCGCCAGACCTGGATCACCCACGGTGAAGGTTCGCACTCGCGGCGTCGCCGAGATGGCTGTCCCTCCATCGGTGCCCGATGCCGTGACCGTCACGCTGGCCGGCCCGGAGGCCTGCGGATGCATCGTGAACGTGAGTGTGGTCGAAGCACCAGGAGCGAGGGAGGCAACGGCTGCCGGCGCCGGTGCCGAAGTGATCGACACCGTGCCGGTCGTGGTCGTCGTCACTGCAGCACTGACCCCGGTCAAGGTGTCGGACGTGTTGTTCCGCACAACGATCGAACCTGTAACGATCGCATCGTTCGGTGTCGGCTGGGTCGGGTTGATCGTGATGCTGGCGATGTCGAGCGTCTGCTTACGCTGCAGCACGAAACCGTAGGCGGTGCTTCCGCCCTGCACATTGCCGAAGCCGATCATGTCGCCTTCGGCATTGATGCGCGTCGCCCCGATCGCCAACCAATTCGCAGGCGCAAGACCGGTGATGTCCGACAGTTGCCCATTCTCCCAGATTGCGCCGACTGCCTGCTCGCCGCTGACACCGTTCCGAGCCCCGACTGCCACGCCGGTGTCGTTCACACCTGAGGGGTGGAAACCAGTTGGCAACGTCGTCTCGGAGCCATCGGGCGCGCGGATCACGCTGACGGATGAACCGCCGGGGCCGGCGCGTTGGCCGAGGATCGTGCCGTTCGGCGAAATGGCTCCGGTCGTGTTTAATCCACAGGTCGGGGCGAGATCGAGTTCGATCGCCGGCGACCCGGGGCTCGGAACCTCGTAGAAGTGCGCGACGGTGTTGACGACGGTACTGCCGACGAGCGCTCCGCTCGATGTCAGTCCACACAGATTCTGGATCGGCGTGCCGTACGCGGCGCCGATCTCCACCGGAGTCGCCATGGCACTACTCCAAGTCAGCTTGGGAACACCGTCCACGTAGCTGCTCGCCAACACCTGACCGGCGTTGTTCACGTACGACCCGTACGACCCGTCCGGGGCCGATGGAAGGACCGCGCCGAACCGATTGGTGGTGGTCCAGGTCGTCGCTCTGAGCGGGCCGCCGAGAGTCGACGCCGTGGAGCCGGAGATCAGTCCGCTGTCGCTGATGTCGGAGACGAGCGTGCGTGTGGTCCCCGTCGGCGGCACGAGTGGATACGTCAGCCCGTTCACCCACAACGCGGCCGTGTCGGGTGTCGTCGTGCCCGTCGCCGGATCGTAGTTCCCACTGATGTTGATCACCACGTTGCCGGCGGAATCGATGCCGGCCGGGATCACCCGCGACCCGAGATTGGTGAACACGTAACTTGCGGTCGACAGATCACCCGGCCGGGGTGCGGCGCCGAGCGTCGACGCGGCGTCGAGC
>JAYTRT010000442.1:0-1517 GCA_043746045.1 Actinomycetota bacterium
ACCTCCGCTGCGACTGCGTCGCCCTCGACCTTCCGGCGGGCGGCAATCCAGACCGTCCAACCGGCCGCAGCGCAGGAATGGGCGATCCCGCGACCGACACCACCGCTGGCGCCGGTGATGAGTATGACCTTTCGCACATCTGCCTCAATCGAGGTCATCGCCAACTCCTTCCACAGTCCGCATGCATGATGGTTCCCGTCAGGCCTTCTCTCCCCGGTCCGAGCAACATCTGCACAGCCCGGGTGACTTCGACGTCGATGCGACCGGGAAATGTAGCGAGCGGAGGAAGCGGTGCGATCGGATGAGCGGGAGCCAGCCGACTCGGTGTCGTGACAGCGTTGGCGTGTACGTCGCGATGGCCTTCTGACCGGGCGATCGATCGAATCAGGGCCTCGACAGCATCGGCCGTTCCACTCTCCGGCGCCCATCCGGCACAGTCGAGTGGAGACGGACGCTCGACGACAGCGACGATCGATCCGCCGTCGGCACAGCGGCTCACGGCAACTCCCAATGCCGCCACCCACGCCATGAAAGGCCACTCCGAACGGCGGACGAATTCGGAGGCTGACGTTCCTATCAGTGGCATCGGAGCTTGAACAACCGGCCAGACCGCGACAACGACAGCAGCGGCCAGCTGTCCGGTGGAGTTCTCGCCCCGCCAACGCCCGAGGTGTTCGGCAGATGGCCACGAGACCGCATCTCCGTCATGTTCTTCGCTGCCTATCGGACACGAGGGGACCGCGACATGTAACGCACCCAGCGTGGCGGACATGCGCACCAGTTCGGCGATCGGCGACGCGACCATCAGGACCGAACTCACGGGAGCGTGTACCCACCGTCAATCGGCATGGCGACCCCGACGACGAACGACGAGGCCGGCGAGGCCAACCACAACACGGCTTCGGCGATTTCGTCGGCGTCGGCGATCCGCCCGATCGGATGAAGCGCGGCGACCTGGGCCTCGGCCTCTGCGCTTCCGTTGATCCACTCGTCGACCATTCGCGACCGGGCCGTGCCCGGGCAGATGGCGTTTATCCGGATTCCCTGGGTGATGTACTCGAGCGCTGCGGTCTTGGTCAGGCCGATCACGCCGTGCTTGGCTGCGACATAGTTCGCCATTCCGGGGAACCCGATCAGACCGGCGCCTGACGAGGTGTTGATGATCGTGCCGCCCCCGCGCACCAGAAGTGCCGGCACCTCGTGCTTGATGCCGTAGAAAACACCGGAGAGCATCACCGCGATGCCGCGCTCCCAGGTTTCGTCCGGCATGTCCGCGATATTCGCACCCGCCCCGACGATTCCTGCGTTGTTGTGGGCGATGTCCAGCCCGCCGTACGTGTTGACGGCAGTAGCGACCATGGCCTGCACAGACGACGAGACGGCAACGTCGGTGTGCGTAGCCGTTGCCCGCCCCCCTGAGGCGACGATCAGGTCGACGGTGTCGTGGGCCCCGGACACATCGATGTCGGCCACGACGACGCTCGCACCCGCTGCGGCGAACTTGACGGCGGTGGCCC
>JAYTRT010000443.1:0-5002 GCA_043746045.1 Actinomycetota bacterium
CCCAGTGCTTCGTCGATCAGCTCGCACTCGACGGCGTTCAGCGCATGTATCTCGCGGATCTGGTCGGCTGTCAACGTCGCCGGCACCCAGTGCTTCGGGGCCTCGTAGTTCGACACCAGCGTGCCGTCGTACCACATCCGCCAGTGTCGGGGTTTGCCGTCGAGGATGCGCTCACGCTCGGCAGCGGAGGTGGGATAGCCAGCCGGCAGGTCGACGTCGCGCCAGTCGATCCGCCCGACCTCCGACGCCGGCGGATCCCACGGATGATGGGGATCGGGGAAGCTCATCCAACAGAACCAGTCGTCGTCGGCCTGCAGCGAATCGAGCCAGGAGATGGTTCGATCGGCGACCCAATCGGTGTGATACCACTCCTTCGCCACGTTGTTGACGTGCGCCTGCGGAGCGCCTGTGTCACCACCGCCGGCGGCATTGACCTCGAACGTCGCGTCCAGCACCGGGTAGAACATCCCCATCGCCTCGGGATGGTTCTGGGCCAGCCAACGCGAGTAGTGCAGTTGTCCCCCCGGATTGTGGGTTGCGAACTCGAGGTGATCGAAGCCGCGGTGAACCCCCCTCGTGCCATCGAACCACGGTTGGTCCGGCGACGTCTCCAATCCCTCGCGGGCGAGCCGGTTCTCGGTGAACGTGGCGAACGGGTCGAGGAACGGTTCGAAATGGGGCTTGCCGACCAGTGCCGTTTTGTAGCCGGCTCGATGCAACTCTGCCGCGACCGACGGTGCATCGACAGGCAGCGGCACGCCGTTCATCCACACCCCGTGGGTGCTCGGGTACTGCCCGGTCAACATCGTCGAACGCGACGGCATGCACACCACGCTCTGCGGCACGGCCCGTTCGTAGCGAACACCCTCCGCTGCGAGTTTGTCGATCACGGGGGTACGCGCCAACGTGCCCCCGTTGCAGCCGAGCGTGTCGTACCGCTGCTGGTCGGTGGTGACGAAGAGGATCTTGCGACCCATCAGCGTGTTCCTCGTGCGATTCCGGCTGCTTCCAACGCGGGTCCGGCGCCCACCGTGAACTGGCGGTTCAGCTCCTCGAGGGCTCCGTACGTGCCGCCACTGATGACCAACGCCATCGGGGCCGGGTCGGCATCGGTCGAGTACACCACCATGCACGTGCCGTCGCCGATGTCGATCACATCGAGCGTGGCGAGGTGGCTGCGGAACAGCGGCGACGTGATGCGGTACTGGAAGCGGTGCTGCAGCGAATCGTTGGTGATGATCTCTTCCGGCATCGGGATGCCCATGCCGGTGGTGATCACGCGCTGATTGCCCTCGACGGGGCTGCTGACGATGCCGGGGAACCACAGGTACAGGATCTCCGGCCGGCCGCAGACCTTCCACACCTCGTCGGCCGGGGCATGGATGCGGATCTCGCGACGCAGGCTGGCCATCAGTCCGTACCCGTGACGGAGGTGCCCGTGACGGACGTGCTGGTGATGAAGTCATCGACGACAGCGGCGAGTTCGGGGCCACGGTCCTCCTGCAGGAAATGACCGGCGCCGACGATGGTCGTGTGCGGCTGGCCGGCAGCGCCGGGAATGCGGCGGAGCAGGACGCGATCAGCGCCCTTGGTGATCGGATCGCGATCGCTGAACGCACACAGGAACGGGCGGTCGAAGCTGTCGAGCACCCGCCACGCCGCCTGGTTGTCGGCGGCCGCAGGATCGTCAGGTCCGGTCGGTACCAGCGACGGCATGATCCGCGCCGCGACCTTGTAGGTCTCGTCGGGGAACGGGGCGTCGTACGCGGCCAGCACATCGGCGGGGAGATCGGTGGTCGTACCGCCGTTGACGATCTGGCTCACGATGAAACCGGGCGACTCCTTCGAGAACTTCTGCCACGCCAAGAACGCCCCGCCCAACGGCCGCTCGCCATCGGGCATGCCACCGTTGCCGATCACGATCCTGGCGAAACGCGCTGGTTCGAGGGCGACCAGCCGCAGCCCGATCAGACTGCCCCAGTCCTGTCCGAAGAACGTGATGTCGCGCAGGTCGAGGGCGTCGAACAGCGTCTCGCGCATCCAGCCGACATGGCGCGCGTATGTGTAGTCGGTCGTCGCACTCGGTTTGTCACTGCGACCGAAGCCGACCAGATCTGGTGCGACACATCGGTGACCGGCGGCGACGAGCCCGGGGATCATGTGGCGGTAGAGATACGACCACGTCGGCTCGCCGTGCATCAGCAGGACCGGCGGTGCATCAGCGGGGCCTTCGTCGACGTAGTGCACCCGTAGTCGAGCGCCATCGGGGGCGCCAGCGTCGGCCGCGATCTCGACGTACTTCGGCTCGAACGGGAAGTCGGACAACTCGGCGAATCGTTCGTCAGGAGTGCGCAAGACGTGCATCCGCCCATTCCAGCAGATCCGAAACAGACTTGTGTCACTCCAACTGACAATTGTTTCGGAGGAGGCGTTGCCGGGCGTTGGAGTCGTCGGTGTGCGCAACGCCCGTTCTGCGGCTCGGTGCGCTCGCTATTCTGGTGCGAGTGAACCAGGAATTGCTCAGCCTCGCCGATTGGGAGCAACGGTCGATCCGTCTCGTTCCCCGCTCACAACTGTTCATCGACGGATCGTTCGTCGACGCGGCGTCTGGCAAGACGTTTGCCGACATCTGCCCCCGCGACGGTCACGTGATCGCGCATGTCGCCGAGGGTGACGCCGAGGACATCGACCGGGCTGTGGGCGCGTCCCGGATCGCGTTCGACGACGGACGATGGAGCCGGATCGCGCCGGTCGAACGCAAGCGGATCATGCTCCGCTTCGCCGATCTCGTCCGTTCCCGATCGCTCGATCTGGCGCTGCTGGAGACGCTCGACGTCGGCAAACCGATCAGCGATTCGATCAACGTTGACGTCAGACTCTGCGCCGACAACCTGCAGTGGTTCGCCGAGTGCATCGACAAGAGCTACGGCGAACTGGCCCCGGTCGCCGACGACTCGATCGCGATGATCACCCGGGAACCAATGGGCGTCATCGGTTGTGTCGTTCCATGGAACTATCCGCTGATCATCACCAGTTGGAAGATCGGCGCTGCACTGGCGTCCGGCAACAGCGTGGTTCTCAAGCCCGCCGAGCAGTCACCGCTGTCAGCGCTGCTGTTGGCCGAATTGGCCTACGAGGCGGGGGTTCCCGACGGTGTGTTCAATGTCGTGCCCGGATTCGGCCCAACGGCCGGCGCTGCACTCGGGCTGCACATGGATGTCGACAAGATCGCGTTCACCGGATCCGGCGAGGTCGGCCGCGCCTTCCTGCGCTACGCGGCCGACAGCAACGCGAAGTCGGTGTCGCTGGAGCTCGGTGGCAAGTCACCGCAGATCGTGTTGGCGGATGTGGCCGACCTCGCCGCCGCGGCGTCGGCCGTTGCCTGGGGCGTGTTCTACAACGCTGGCCAGACATGCCATGCCGGAACGAGGCTGATCGTCGACCGGGCGGTCGAGCACGACCTGCTCGAGGCCGTCTGCGAGATCGGCAGGACGCTGTGGCCGGCTGACCCGCTCGACCCCTCGACCGCACTCGGCACGATGGTCGATGAAGGCCAGACCCACCGGGTGCTCGACTACATCACCATCGGCCAGAACGAGGGCGCTTCGTTGCTGCTCGGCGGCTCACGCGTGGCGGTCACCGACGGCGGCTGCTACCTCCCGCCGACCGTGTTCACCGGCGTTCGCAACGAGATGCGCATCGCTCAGGAAGAGATCTTCGGACCGGTGCTGGTCTCGATCGCGGTCGACGGCGTGGACGAGGCGATACGCGTCGCCAACGACAGCCCGTACGGTCTGGCCGCCTCTGTGTGGAGCCGTGACATCTCGACCGCACATCGCACGGCGAAGGCGATCCGCGCCGGAACGGTGTGGATCAACACCTTCGATGTCGGCTCGATCACGACCCCGTTCGGCGGTTTCAAGCAGAGCGGCACCGGTCGCGACCGTTCCGTCCACGCGCTCGACGGCTACACCCACCTCAAGACGACATGGCTCCAGCTGTAGTTCGCGGTGCTAGTTCAAGACGTTGACAGCTCGTGCGATGACGAGCGCGATGGTGATGATCGAGATGATCGACTGGATCATCATCACGACCTTCGCCCAGCGGGCCATGGGGACGACGTCGGTCGGACTGAACGCGGTTGCGTTTGTGAACGACAGGTACAGATAGTCGACGAAGTGCGGCTCCCAGTCGGCCGGCGCGTGTTCGGGATTGGCCATCTGTTGGAACAAGAAGTCGGGATACTCGGTCTTGCCCAGCGCACGTTTGACCGGGCCGCCGCAATCCGATTCCCAGTACCAGAGCGCGAACACGATGATGTTCGTCAACCAGATCGCCGCACCGGTCTCCAGCAACAGCGCCGGCTTGCGGATGCCCTGGGCCCTGGTCAGATCGATCACGAGTCGGGCCCCGGACGCGGCGTTGGCGATGCTCATCAGTGCGATCAACACCCGGCTCATCGTCCGCAGGGTCTTGGACTCCTTGTGCAGACGCTTGGGGCTGGCGATCAGGAGGGCGATCAGCAACGTCAGTGCCAGGGCCGGCAGCAGGAGGCGGGGGCGGTTCGAGACACGGACGGGTAGCGCCACGATCAGACCGACCGCGACAATCACCGCAACCGTGTAGGCGAATCGGTGTTCACCCTCGGTGTGGCGCTTCCACGCGGGGACCACACGATGCTCGACGGTGTCGTGGATGCGGTGCACGAACTGATCGGGATGCAGCAGTTCGTCGAGCAGGTGGTCACGTTGCCCAGTGCTCATCGGCTCGACGTGCTCAGGCACCTGTTCGTGATCGTGATCGGTCGCCACTCGGCAACAATGCCACACGAGCGACAGCATCGTCGGACACGTCCTCAGCGCTATCGTGGCGCCACCCGCCGACCTGGCGACCTGGCGACACGAAGTTTCGGACGAGCGGACGGGAGGCGGAGATGACCAACGACGGGGCCCGGGGATTCGCGCCGCCGACGGCGGGCCCGGCAAGCGGCCCGAACGGTCGA
>JAYTRT010000444.1:0-1507 GCA_043746045.1 Actinomycetota bacterium
GCTCACGGCGATGACGGGAATGGGCGGCGGGTACATCGTCGTCGCCGACGAGGTGGTGCTGGCGAGTGTGCCGCTGCCCGTTGCCGGGTTGATGTCCGACCAGCCGTGGGAGACCGTCTACACCGAGAGCGTCGCCGCCAATGCAGCGGCTGCATCACTCGGCTGCACCGTCCACGCGCCGTTCATGATTCTCGCGTTCGTCGGTCTGAACGGTGTTCCCGATCTCGGGCTGACGGAGATGGGTCTGATGGACGTGGCAACTCAGCTGCCGATCCCTGTCGTGATGGAACTCGACGGCCGGCGCCCGGTCTGTCGGTGCTCGGCGAGCCGACCGTTCCAGCGCGACTCCTTCTGATGGCCGACCAGTACATAACCTTCGACCGGGATGCCCTACGACGGCTGCCGAAGGTGGAACTGCACGTGCATCTGGAGGGCACGTTCTCGGTCGATCGGATCGTTGCGATTGCGGAGGAACTCGGCGAACCGCTGCCGCGCCCGATCGCCGACCTGTTCTCCTTCGACGACCTGTCGGAGTTCCTCGGTTTCCTCGACTGGACGTGCGCCCTGATCCGTACTCCCCAGATCGCAGCCGACGTCGCCCACGATTTTGCGATCCGCGCGGCCCGCAACGGCACCCTGTACGCCGAGGTGATCATCAACCCGACGCACTGGAAGGGATGGGACCTCGGAGAACTGGTCGAGGCCCTGACGGTCGGTTTCGAGCGGGCGCAGTCCGAAGGCCTGACCGAGTGCCACCTGTTGTTGTCGATCCTGCGCAGTCAGAGCAGTGACGAAGCCGTCGAGCTGGTGACCTGGATGGGTGAGTGCCGTCCGCGCCGGGTTGTCGGGCTGTCGATCGACGGCGACGAAGCCCGAGCCGGCCGCACCGGATCGCGTTTCGCCGAAGCCTTTGCGTTGGCAGGGAAGTTCGGGTTCGGGCGCACGGCACACGCTGGCGAATCGTCCGACTCCGAGGGTGTTCGGGATGCGATCTTTCAGTTGTGCGTCGACCGGATCGACCATGGCACGCGTGCTGTCGACGATGCCGATCTGGTTCAGATCCTGGCCGGCCGGAAGATCGCCCTGAACGTGTGCCCGACGTCGAATCTGGTCCACCTCTATCCCGATCTCGCGTCGCATCCGTTCCCTCGACTGTTCGCAGCCGACGTCGCGATGACGATCAACACCGACGATCCCGGATATCTGGACACCGAGCTCGTCGACGAGTTCACCAAGGTCGCCGGCTTGATGAACTGGGGACTCCCCGATCTGGCCGCCGTCACTCGGATCGCGATCGACGCATCGTTCGCACCGGCGTCGACCAAAGCCGTTCTGCACGCCGCCGTCGACTCCTATCTCGCCGCCCTCGACCAGGAGGACCGGACGTGACGTTCCACGCCTTGCGCACACTCGCCCCGTTCGCTCCTCCGCCGAACGAGCAGGTCTGGCTGGACTCTGCGACGGATCTGAGCACGCGCTTTGCCGCCGATGCAGCGGCCCATGACGA
>JAYTRT010000445.1:0-1506 GCA_043746045.1 Actinomycetota bacterium
CAGCCACGCAACCAGTTGGGCCGCCGCGCAGCCGAGCTGCTCATCGACGAAGCGCTGGGTGACGATCACACCCATGCGCGTGTCGTGTTCGAACCCGAGTTGATCATCCGCGAGTCGAGTGGTTGACGCCGGTCGCGCCCACGTCGCGTGATGCACTCCGGGAACGTAATCCACGATCGCGGGTGCCGAGGTCGGCATGTCATGGCGATGTCACGCCATTGATGTGCCGGCGGATCGCACACGAGAGGATCATCGACATGAGCTTGCTGTCCCGTTGTCTCCGGCGCCCACCCGATTCGGGCACACACCATCATGACGTCACCGGCGGCGCGCCGGGCACGCGTCGCCGAGATCTGATCACTGCCGGTTTGGCGACCGCAGCTGCCGCGATTGCTGTCGGCACCTACGCCGAGCCAGCCCTGGCGCACGACCCTGATGACGTCGCTCTGGGCGGCATGAACCCCGCCACACTTCCGACGTACATTTCGCGTGCGAATGGTGGATCGGTGCTCTACCTCGACAACACGGCAGGGACGGCACAGGACTGACCGCGACCGGCACCGCGTTCGGGGTGAACGGCACCGGCACCTACGCCGGGGTCTTCGGAAACACAACGGTCGGCGACGGGGCGGGAGTGAGCGGTGTCGCCATGACGGACGGGGGGTACGGAGTGGTCGGATCGAGCCAGGGCGCGACGGGCACTGGAGTGTCGGGCACGTGCTCGAAGGGGCTACGGCGTGTTCGCCGCGACCGGGCCAGCGTTCAACGTCGCACGCCAGGCGGGACCGGTCGCCGTCTATGGCCAGGTGACGGACGACGTCGCGCTGGCAGGAGTGTTCGAGGGCGGCCGAGCTGCGTTGCGGCTGGTGCCCCGACATCCGCGGGCGCACCGACCACCGGCGCGCACGATCCCGGCGAACTGATCGTGGACGGCAACGGCGTCTTGTTCTCTTGCCGCTCCGCGGGCACGCAGCGGACATGGATCCGGGTGAACGCGCCTCCTGCGATCCCGACCACGCTGAATGCACCGGTGCTGAACATCCTGCCGACGCCCGAGCGCTTCGTCGACACGAGGACCGGGCTGGGAGGTGTGCAAGGGACGCAGCCCGCCGAAACCACCCGCACCTTCGCAATGACCGGCAGGCTCGGTGAGGCCGCCGACCCGACCCTGCAGATTCCGGTTTCTGCGACCACGTTGGTCGGCAACCTCACTGCGATCGGGGCCGGCGGGATTCCTTTGGGCTCGTTCGCCACGCTGTGGCCCGGTGGCCCGCTACCGAAGGTGTCGAACATCAACTTCGGCGCACGCTCGCTGACCGGCGCGATCGCGAACAGCTTCGTCGAGGGTCTGACAGTGGTCTCCGGTCACGGATCGGTGAACGTGTACAACCACGCGCCCTGTGACTACATCCTCGACGTGACGGGCTACTACACAACGTCCTGACGCGCGTCGGGCCGAGCGTCGACACACCGAATGGAACCAAACGTGAACGGGCGGTGTCCGGA
>JAYTRT010000446.1:0-4993 GCA_043746045.1 Actinomycetota bacterium
TCGGCAAGCTGCGCGTCGAAGGCAAGGAGTATGAATTCGTCGACGGCGACGTCACCGAGTTCCGCTTCAACGTCTGAGAGCCGCCACTTCGCGATCAGCGCTTGCCGTCTCACAAAGTGCCCGGGGGTTCCTGGTGCGACTGTGTTAGAAAAGCGTGAAGTGACTGCCAGCGCCTCGACCACTCGCCGAGTGCCGCTCGGAGCCTCGTTCCTGGCGTTCGGCGCCGGCGTTGTGTGGAGCCTCGGCTCGCTTTCGGCGCGCCTTGCCGAGCACGCCGACGCCTGGCAATACCTGATCTGGCGATCGATCGGCGTGATCGTGGTGATGGAGGTCATCAGCCATGTCCGTGGTCAGGGCTGGATGACCCCGAGGGCCTTCAACCAGGGCCGGATCATGTTCATCGGCACGCTCGGTCTGCTCGTCGCCTCGTTGGCGTTCGTCTACGCGATCAAGAACACGACGGCCGCCAACGCCGCTTTTCTGGCCTCGGTCACGCCACTGTTCGCCGTCGTGCTGGCCCGCATCTTCCTGGGTGAACGCCTCACACGCGTCACCGTCGGGGCTCTGTTGCTCGCGCTGTGCGGACTCGGGGTGATGGTCGCGTCGGACCTCAGCGGCGGGAACATGGTCGGCAACGTCGCCGCACTGATGTCGTCGTTCGGGTTCGCCGTGTACACCATCTGCGTGCGCTCGGAGCCCGATCGCGACTGGTCCCCGATCCTGCCCGGCTACGCGACCCTGATGGTGCTGCTGTGCGGCGTGGTCACGCTGGCCAAGGGCCACACCCTGCTGCCCCCGGCGTCGGACACGAGCTACGCCCTCTTCCATGGCGCAGTCCTGATCGTGATCGGGACGATCATGTTCAACGTCGGTTCACGCACGGTTCCGGCGGTGGCGATGACGATTCTGGCCCAGAGCGAGATGGCGTTCGTGCCCATCTGGATCTTCCTGTGGTTCGGCGAAGCGCCTAAATCGTGGACGCTCGTCGGGGGCGCGATCATCGTCACCGCCATCGTCGGCAAGGCCGTACTCGACGCCCGGTCGACCGATCCGGAGGTCATCGAACACCAACATCTGCGCCCTCATGACGAGCTGTTGGAAACTCCAGACGCCGGTCCGGGGTTCATCGCGTAGCCTGGGGCGGTCGTGAAAAATCGTCGGCTCGTCCTCACCTTCGGCCTGCTGACGGCCCTTTTCGCAGCCGGTTACGGCGTGATGTTCACCTTGCTCGACGATTTTCGTGACCGTTACGGCATCAACGACAGTTCGCTCGGCCTCATCGTGGCCAGCGGCTTCTTCGCATCGTTCGCAGCACAGGTCCTGTTCGCCCCGATGGCAGATCGTGGCCACGCGAGGCGGCTGGTCAACGTCGGCATGCTGCTGAACCTGGCCGGCCTGCTGACCATGGCCTTCGGCAAGACCGTGCTGTTGCTGCTGCTCGGTCGGATCGTGATGGGTCTCGGGGCCGGCATCGGCGTACCCGCCATCCGTCGAATCGTGATCCTCGCCGACCCGGACAACCTCGGCAGCAACATCGGTCGACTGCTGGCGGCCGACGTCGCCGGTTTCGCGATGGGGCCGGCCATCTCCGCAGTACTGGTCGGACCGTTCGGCATTGCCGCGCCGTTCCTGGTCATCGTCGCCGCGACGATCGCCTGCTTCCCGGTCATCGCCAAGGCGCGTGTGGACGAAACGAGCGCCGATGAGCAATCGCAGGCCCGGTTCGCGTTCGATCTGCTCCGCTCGCGCACCTACGTCGGCGCGCTGTGTTTCGGCTCGGCGGTGTTCTTGATGATCGGTACGTTCGATGCGCTGTGGGTCCTCGTCCTCGACGATCTGCACACGTCGCAATGGATCGCCAACCTCGGCATCACCCTGTTCGCCCTGCCGTTGATCATCCTCGGCCCGAGAGGGGGCCGACTGGCACAGCGTGTCGGTCCGTTCCGGGTCGGCACCGTCGGCATCCTGATCGGAGCGACGTTCATGTTCTCCTACGGGCACTGGGCGACCGGTGGCCTGATGTTCGCTGCGTCGATGTTGCACGCCCTCAGCGACGGCGTGACCGTCTCGAGTTCCGGCGTCGCCGTCGGATTGGTCGTGCCGAAGGAACGAATGGCCGGAGCCCAAGGCCTGCTGGGCGGCGCGCAGACCTTGGTCGGCGGCATCTCGGCGCTCGTCGCCGGCCAGCTCTATCAGCACTACGGAAGGGCAACTGCCTACTCGGTGACGGCCGTGTCGATGGTCGTTCTCGTCGGCGTCGGCATCCTGTTCGTCGGGCGGGCGTGGTCCGACCGCCCTGTTGCCGATGCGGTGATGGACGCGCTCGCAACGACCCTGCCGGTGCCGGAACACCTGCCGTTCGGCTGAGGTCGTGCCGCTTCTGGGCGATCGTGCAAACTGCACCGGTGACCAGCGCAGCAAGCACCGACCCAGGCAACAGCACCGACGGCGAAGAAGTTCGGCCGTTCCGGATCGAGACGCCGCAAGCGGTCATCGACGATCTTCGCCGACGTCTTTCCGACACCCGTTGGCCGGATGAAATAGCCGGAACCGACTGGAAGTACGGAACCGATCTGGCCTATCTGCAGAGCCTGTGCCGGTCGTGGGAGACGTTCGACTGGAGCGCCATCGAAGCACGCTTCAATCAATGGCCGCAACTGCTCACCACGATCGATGGCCAGCAGATCCACGCCATCCACGCCCGCTCGCCCGAGCCGGATGCGATGCCACTGATCATCACCCACGGTTGGCCCGGCTCGGTGGCCGAGTTCCTCGACGTCATCGAACCGCTCCGCGATCCGCGCAGCCACGGCGGCGACCCGGCCGATGCGTTTCACGTCGTGGTGCCATCGATCCCCGGATACGGATGGAGCGGGTCGACGCATGAAGCGGGTTGGGACGTGCGCCGTGTGGCCGAAGCGTGGAAGGTGTTGATGGCCCGTCTCGGCTACGACCGGTACGGCGCGCAGGGTGGGGACTGGGGGTCGATGATCTCCGGTCAGGTCGGTGTCGTCGATGCCGAACACGTCGCCGGCGTGCACATCAACATGGTGCTCGGGCTGCCCGACGACTCGCCGTTGTCCGATGCGGAACAGACCGAGATGGCGGCCACCGGCGCGTTCATGGAGAGTGGTTCTGCGTACCAGCAGATCCAGGGCAAGAACCCGCAGACTTTGGCCTACGGACTGACCGACTCGCCGTCCGGACTGGCGGGGTGGATCGTCGAGAAGTTCCACCACTGGACCCACCACCCTGACGGCGATCTGGAAACAGCCGTCACACGTGATCAGCTACTGGCCAACCTGACGCTGTACTGGGTGACAGGCACGATCAACTCCAGCACCCGCCTGTACTTCGAGTCGCAGAAGAGCGGTCGGTTCCCACCGTTCGACCGGGTCGAGGTGCCGACCGGGTGTGCCGTCTTCCCGGGCGAAATCATCCGGATGCCCGAGGCATGGGCGAAGAACCTGTACAACGTGACCCGCTTCAGCCATTTCGATCGCGGCGGCCACTTCGCCGCGATGGAGGAGCCGGACCTGTTCGTCGATGATGTTCGCGCTTTCTTCCGCACGGTTCGCTGAACCCGCCACGCAACCGACCACCGGAGTGGCAGGCTGTGGCCCATGGCCTGGTTGATGAGCGAAGCGCGGGTACTCGCTTCGGTGGATGTCGCGACGACCAGAGCCGAGAAGGCCAAGGGCCTGCTCGGCCGGGACACGATGGAAGGCGCCTACGCCATCCCGAAATGTCGTTGGGTGCACACCATCGGGATGCGCTTTCCGGTCGATGTCGCGTACCTCGATGCGGACAACGTCGTGATCAAGATCGCTTCGATGCACCGGTACCGGATGGCGCTTCCGGTGCCGAAGGCGCGCACCGTCCTCGAAGCCAAGGCAGGCGCGTTCGAGCGTTGGCACCTGCGCGTCGGCGACCCCGTGGAGATCCGGATGACGGACCCCCACGAGGTGACCTGAGCTGTGGGCACGCTCATCCTCGTCGCAACCCCCATCGGCAACCTCGGCGACACGTCACCCCGCGCGATCGAGGCATTGCAGAACGCCGCGCTGATCTGCTGCGAGGACACCCGCCGGACCGGCAAACTGCTCTCTCATTTCGGCATCCGCGGCGTACGGATGGCCATCGCCAACGAGCACACCGAGATCGCCCGGATCGACGAAGTGCTGGATCTGCTCGCCGGCAGCCGAACCGTCGCGGTGGTGACCGATGCGGGTACGCCGGGCATCAGCGACCCGGGCGAGCGTCTGGTCGCTGCTGCGATCGAGCACGGCCACACGGTGTCGGCCATCCCCGGGCCGGCCGCCGATGTGATGGCGCTCGTCATCTCCGGTCTGCCCAGCGCCCGCTATGTGATGGAGGGGTTCCTCCCGCGGAGCGGTCCTGATCGGGCGGTGCGGATGCGAGAGGCATGCACCGACCCGCGCACCGTAGTTCTGTACGAAGCGCCGCATCGGCTCGTGCGGACCCTCACGGAGATGCACGCGCTCTGCGGCGACGATCGACGCGTCGTGCTGGCCCGCGAACTGACCAAGATCCACGAGGAGGTCTGGCGCGGCACGCTGGCGGAGGCCCTCGTGCATGTCGCCGAACGTGAGCCGCTCGGCGAATACGTGATCGTCCTCGGTGGAGCACCGCCGGCCGTGGAATCGACAGACGACGAGATCCACGCCGAGCTCGTCCGTCAACTCGACGACGGCGCGAGCAAGAAGTCGGCCATCGCGGCGGTCGCCGACCATCTCGGGGTGCAGAAGAACCGGGTCTACGAGATCGCCCTCGCGATCAAAATGGATCAGACCCGCGGTACCAGCGCGAGCTGACGGCTCTGCGCGACGAGGGTCCCGCTCGAATCCCAGATCTCGCTGTCCTCCTGCAGGAATCCGTTCTGGACGAACTCGCTGTGGAACCGGCAGCGCAGCGGACCCGGAGCCGGAACACCCCGCACATGAACGGTCAGTTCGACGGTCGGCACCCAGCC
>JAYTRT010000447.1:0-14819 GCA_043746045.1 Actinomycetota bacterium
GTGCTCGTATCCGATGACATCGTGCGGACACGTGACCACACAACCGGCGCATCCGGTGCACAAGCCCGTCGTGATGACTTCGGCGTAGAGTTCTTTCCACTGCGCAGTCCAACGCTCAGCCTTCACTGGTGCCGCTTCTGTCGGTGCCGATTCGATGAGGGTCATGGATCGAATCTAGATCGTTGGACTCGGCGTTCGCACGAGTAGACGCGACAGAAGGGTACCACAGATGGGCATGATCGGCGAGAGAATCGTACGCACGGAGGATCCGGCACTGCTGACCGGCGACGGCACATTCGTCGACAATCTGGACATTCCGGGTGCCGTGCACGTGGTCTACGTTCGTTCGCAGATGGCGCACGCGAGGGTTGTCGACATCGACATCTCCGAGGCTGTTGGTCTGCCCGGTGTGTTGGGGGTCTTCACCGCCGCCGACATCGATCTCGGCCCATTCCCGCTCGACATCCCGTTCCTGCCGGCCACGTTCCCGAGGTCGGCACTTGCCTCGGACACGGTTCGATACGTCGGCGAGCCGATCGTCGCAGTCGTTGCCGAAACGCGCGCCCAGGCCACGGACGCGGCGCAGATGGTGATCGTCGACTACGACGTTCTGCCGAGCGCCGTCACGATCGGTCAGGGCTTCTCGAATGAGGTTCTGCTGTTTCCGGAGGCCGGCACCAACATCTGCGTGAACATGCCTGGCGGACCGATCGACTTCAGCGACTGCGAAGTCGTGGTGCGCGCCGACATCAACAATCAACGCCTCGCCCCGTCGCCGATGGAGGGACGCGTCGCGGCCAGCCGTTGGGGTGACGATGGCCGGTTGACCCACTGGCAGTCGTGCCAGGGTGCTCATCCGGTGCAGGCCAAGTTGTGCGAGTGGTACGGCCTCGATCCGTCGCAGGTACGCGTGATCACCCCCGATGTCGGCGGCGGCTTCGGGGCCAAGGCGTTCACCTACCCCGAGGATCAGCTCGTGCCGTGGCTGGCCCGAGCCGTTGGTCGTCCGGTTCGATACACCGAGACGCGCAGCGAGGGGATGAACGGCCTCGGTCACGGACGTGCGCAGCTACAGCACATCGAGATCGGCGGCAGGCGCGACGGCACCGTGACGAGCTACCAGCTGACCGTGCAGCAGGATGCCGGCGCATATCCGCGCATGGGTTCGTTCCTCCCGTTCATGACGCGCACGATGCTCACCGGCACCTACGACATCCCCAACGCCGCTGCCGACTGTCGCTCGACGGTCACCAACACGGTGCCCACCATTGCCTATCGCGGTGCCGGGCGACCGGAGGCTGCGGCTGCGATCGAGCGGGCGATGGACCTGTTCGCGCTGGAGATCGGTATGGATCCGATCGAGGTGCGGCGCAAGAACCTGATCGCCTCCGACCGCTTCCCGTTCAAGACGCCGACGGGCACCACCTACGACAGTGGCGACTACGAGGGCGGGCTCGACGCCTTGCTGGCTGCCGTCGACTACGCCGGCCTGCGGGCCGAGCAGCAGCGGCGCCGCGACTCCGGCGACACGGTCCAGATCGGTATCGGCACGTCGATCTACGTCGAGATCACGGCCGGCCAGGGCGGGAGCGAACTCGGAGAAGTGCGGGTCGTGCCGGCCGCCGACGGCAGCGGCGAGGTCGATGTCACGGTCATCACCGGCACCACGCCCTACGGGCAGGGTCATCGCACCACATGGGCGATGCTGGTCGCCGACCGGCTCGGCGTTCCTTTCGAGCGGATCACCGTCGTCCACGGCGACACCGATCTCGTGCGCACAAGTCAGATCACCGGCGGGTCTCGATCGGTGCAGCTCGGAGGGACGAACGTGGTTCGCGCTGCGTCGGCGGTCGCCGATCAGGCTCGAGAGATCGCCGCTCGCCTGCTCGAGGCCGACGTCGCCGACGTCGTCCTGGAGGATGGTCTGTTCCACGTCGCAGGGGCACCGTCGATCAGTCGTTCATGGCTGGAGATCGCGACAATGGCTGTCAGCCTCGACGCCCCACTGTTCGGCGAGGGCGACTTCACCCAGGTCGGCGGGACGTTCCCGTCAGGCGCGCATCTGGCGGTTGTCGAAGTCGACATCGAAACCGGTCAGGCCCGGCTCCGTTCGTTGGTCGCTGTCGACGATGCCGGCAAGATCGTCAATCCGCTGCTGGCTGAAGGGCAGGTTCACGGCGGCCTGGCCCAGGGCGTCGCGCAGGCACTGTTCGAGGAAGTCGTCTACGACGCCGACGGCAACCCGTTGACGTCGAATTTCGCCGACTACGGCATTCCATCGGCCGCCGAACTCCCCAGCTTCCAGACCGTGCACGCCGAAACCCCATCGCCGTTGAACGATCTCGGCGCGAAGGGCATCGGCGAGAGCGGCACGATCGGCGCCACCCCGGCCGTGCAAAGTGCCGTCATCGACGCCGTCTCCCACCTCGGCGTCAAGCACATCGACATGCCGTGCACGTCCAACCGCGTCTGGAACGCGATCCGCGCCGCCCGCTCCTGACGTACAAGTTCCGCGAGCGCTTTCGCCCCCTATGGCGCGCTTTCAACCGCAAACAAAAGCAAGCACCCTCGACGAGCAGGAGTGCTTGCAGAAGTTTGTCGTCCAGAACGCGCTATAGGGGACGAAAACGCTCGCGAAACTTTCCCCGGGGGGTTTGGGGGCGGGGGGTCAGGTGGTGACGGGGAGCCAGGTGTCGCCGTTGAGGATCCTGTCGGCCTCGGCCGGGCCCCACGAGCCACGGAAATAGGGACGAACGGGACCCGGATTGTCGAGGGCCGGCTGGATGACGCGCCATGTCAGTTCGACGATGTCCTCGCGGGCGAAACGGCGGGGCAGTCCGGCGAGCGCGTCGTCGAGCAGTCGCTCGTACGCCTCGCGTCGTTCACCGAGCGCCGCTGCGAAGTCCACCGCGACATCCACGTTCTGGCTGTCGAGGTGAGGTCCGGGCGTCTTGGCCTGCAGGGAGAACGTGACGCCGTCGCTCTTGCCGAGCCGGAAATGAACGAGGTTGCGACCGGGTGGTGGGCCGCCCGCCTCGTCGAACAACAGACTCGGCGGCTCGCGGAATTCGACCACGACCTCGGTCGCTGCGGTGGCCAGAGCTTTGCCGGCTCGGATGTACCACGGCACGCCGGCCCAGCGCCACGAGTCGATCTCCAACTTGAGCGCAGCGAACGTCTCGATCGTCGAGTTCTTGTCAGCGCCTTCTTCGTCGCGGTAGCCGACGTACTGACCGCGGACGAGACAGCCCGGATCGACGGGGCGCATCGCTGCGAAGACCTTGGCCTTCTCGTCCTGCAGGTAACTGCTGTCGGGCCCGACGGGCGGCTCCATCGCACAGAGTGCGAGCACCTGCATCAGGTGGTTCTGGACCACGTCGCGGATCGCTCCGACGCCGTCGTAGAAGCTGCCGCGGCCCTCGACGCCGATGGTTTCGGCCATCGTGATCTGCACGCTGCGGACGTAGTTGCGATTCCAGATCGGCTCGAGCAACGTGTTCGAGAAACGGAAGACGAGCAGGTCCTCGACGCTTTCCTTGCCGAGGTAGTGGTCGATCCGGAAGATCCGCTCTTCGGGGAAGACCTTGTGCAGTGTGGCATTGAGATCGATCGCCGACTGGAGGTCGCGCCCGAACGGCTTCTCGACCACGATCCGGCCGCGGTCGTTGAGACCGACCGACGCCAGCGATTCGGCGACCTGCGGGAAGATGCTCGGCGGGATCGCCATGTAGAAGACGGCGCTCTGTGAGTTGTGCTTGTCGAGGGTGGCGACGAGTGTGTCCCACGTCGCTGTGTCGGCGTAGTCGCCTTGGACCAGGTCGAGCCGTTCACAGACCGACTCGATGATCGCCGGATCGGCGTCCGGGTAGACCGCAAGGATCGACTCCCTGGCATGTGTGCGGAACGCCTCGTCGGTCCAGTCGCTGCGCGCCACACCGATCACCGGAACGGTGAGCCGGCCGTGCTTCTCCAACTCGTACAGTGCGGGCATCAGCTTCTTCTTGCTGAGGTCACCGGTTGCTCCGAAGAGGACGAGGACGTCGGCAGCGGGTTGGTTGCTCGATTGCGTACCCGGCATGGCGCGCCTCAGCCCTTGATCTCGCTGGAACGGACTTCGGTGGGCATCGTGCCGACGGTCTTGACCCGGCCGTCGACGACGTCGCCGTCGCCCTTCTCGACGTGGCCACCGAACTGCGACCGCATTGCCGACAGGACCTTGTCGGCGATGCCGGCATGGCCGCGTGAACTGAAGCGTGCGTACAGCGCGGCTGAGAGCACCGGCGCCGGAACGCCTTCGTCGATCGCGGCATGGATGGTCCAACGGCCCTCACCGCTGTCGCTGACCTGACCTTCGAACGCGCTGAGTTTCGGATCAGTGCTCATCGCCGCAGCAGTGAGGTCGAGCAGCCAACTGGCCACCACGCTGCCGCGACGCCAGACCTCGGTGATCGCACCGAGGTCGAGGTCGTACTGGTAGTACTCGGGATGTGTCAGCGGCGCCGTCTCGGCATCGCGAGCATGGTCTTCCTGCCCGATGTTGGCGTGGGCGAGGATGTTCAGACCCTCGGCGTAGCTGGCCATCAATCCGTATTCGATGCCGTTGTGCACCATCTTGACGAAATGGCCGGCACCGCTCGGACCGCAGTGCAGCCAACCCTGTTCAGCGGTGGAAGGCGCACCTGTCAGGCCGGGTGTGCGCTCCGCCGAAGCGACGCCCGGGGCGAGTGAATCGAAGATCGGGGTCATCTGGGCGACGGCTTCGTCGTTGCCTCCGATCATCAGGCAGTAGCCGCGCTCGAGCCCGAACACGCCACCACTGGTGCCGACGTCGAGGTAGTGGATGCCCTTCTCGGCCAACGGCGCAGAGGCATCGACGTCGTCTCGGTACCAGCTGTTTCCGCCGTCGATCAGCGTGTCGCCGACAGACAGCAGTGGCGCGATCTTGGCGACGGTGTCGGCAACGAACGCAGCGGGCACCATCAGCCAGAGGTGGCGCGGTGCCTCGAGCTTGGCGATCAGATCCTCGAGCGACGTTGCGCCGGCGAAGCCCTCGCCCTCGAGTGCCGTGACGGCGTCGGAACTGACGTCGAAGACCACGCAGTCGTGTCCCGCCTTCTGCAGGCGTCGCACCATGTTGGCGCCCATTCTCCCCAAGCCGATCATCGCGAGTTGCATAGCCGTCAGATTGCCACGTTTTTCCACCCGCTACGGTGGCATCTCGTGAAATCTGATCAGCCGGAGCGGGCCGACGCGATGGTCCTCGCCTGCGCTGCGAGCCAGCGAGCGCTCGCCGACGACGTGGCCACGCTGACGGACGATCAGGTCCGTCGTCCATCGCTGCTCCCCGGTTGGTCGGTCGGTCATGTGCTGACCCATCTGTCCCGAAACGCGGACGCTTTCGCGCGGATGACCGACGGAGCGCGACGCGGCGTCGTGGTTGCGATGTACCCGAACGGTCGAGAGGGCCGCGCTGCGGACATCGAAGCCGGCGCCGATCGTTGTGCAGCGGAGATCATTGCCGATCTCACGTCGGCGATGGCTCGTCTCGACGATGCGTTCCTGCAGTGCACCGAGCTCGGCTGGCGCGGCGCCGGTCTGACCGCGGTCGGTGAGATCCGGATGGTCGACATGCCTGCGCGCCGTCGGGCCGAGGTGGAGATCCATCGAGTGGACCTCGGTCTCGGCTACACCGTCGCCGATTGGCCCGACGACTTCGTTCGCGCAGAGCTCGACCGGTTGCGGGGACTGTGGGCCAGCCGTCAGCCGATGGGTCTGGCGGAGCTACCCCGTGCGGCGCTGGTGTTGACACCGAACGAGCGACTGGCCTGGCTGGCCGGTCGGCTCGTGGTGGACGGACTACATCCCGCCGGCGTGCTCTGAGACGAGACGGTTCGCAGGGGCGTCACGCATCGAGCAGCAATTCTTCGTTCGCGTTTCTCTCCGACTCGTGTGAGCTCGCGATCGTCTGCCCGATCACGCTCAACTCGAGGACGACTCGAGGATCGAGATCGCCGGCGCCGAGCCAGGTCAGCAAGCGCATGTTGTAGTCGGCCCCCACGTCGTTCGCTCCGAAGTCGGGTATCGGTGGATTCGCTTTCGTGGCCTGGATGCGGCCCGCCGTGACCATCTGGTCGAATGCGGAGGCGACGAGCGCAGCTGCGGCAACGGTCGTCACCCTGTCGAGCGTGGCCAGCGATGATGCGCGCACATGGTCCACCGGGACCGGTCCCCAGCCATGGGCCTCCGCGTAGACCCGCAGCGCGGTGAGGGCCACGCCGGGCACGCTCGCTGCGGGGCTGCCACTCGCGATCGACCCCGCACTTGCGCCATACCCCAGCGCACTCCACAGCAGATCCCACTGGGCGACGTTCGCTTCGGCGCGCCGTATGGTCTGGTCCCGAGCCATCGTGTCGATGATGGCCATCAGGCTCGCGAAGTCGCGCAGAGCAGCAAGGCGATCCGCCACAGATGTGTCGCTCGCGGTGATCCGTACGGCAAGATCTGCGGTGGCTCGGTCGCGTGCGCCGACGAGGCGTTCGACGGCTCGCGAGTCTCCGAGCACGAGGTTCTCGAGCGTCCGCCGTTCTTCGGCGGACATCGCAAAGCTGTCACCCGTGGACCGCAGGACAGCAAGGATGTAGGGGGACAACAGGTCAGCGGAAACCGTCGGCAATTGACGGTTGTACACCACGTACGCGTTGAACGTCGAGGCATTGAGAATCCAGCGGACGAGGACGGGGATCGCCGAGGCAGCATCTGCGGCGTCCATCGACAACGGATCTGTTCCAGCGATCAGGACGCGGTTGCCCGACGCCGGATCAGAGGCGACCTCGAGGATCAGCGACGGGTCGTCGATCGCGGCGAGCACATACGTGGTCGCCGCGCTCGGCGTGGTGATCAGGGTCTCGAACAGCAGATCTGCAGCGCGCGGGCCGAGTCGAGCGACCGGAGTTTCGCGGAGGTCTTGGCGCTCGCGTTCGATCAACTGACGAGCGATCGTGCTCAGCTGTTCTGCATCGAATCGGAGATTCTGGACGAGCAGCGCTGCGGCGTACGGGTCGATATCCGGCAACAGCAGTTCGGGCTTACTGCTGTTCGTGCTTCGGTCGAGGACCAACATCGCGCCGAGCGAGACGAAGACGCCGTCGATCGGTTTCCACCGATCGGCCTCCGCCGAGCTGATGGTTCCGTCGAATAGCAGCCCGTCGGTGTACTGGTCTCGACGGCTCGTCGCGAGTTGGTTGCACACGGCGGTCCAGCCGGTCGTGGTCAACGCTGGGAGGAAGGCGGCCACCAGCGCGGGCTGCACGGCGATCCGGCCGAGCCGCCCGTTCAGCCAGTCGATCTCGAGCGCGGTCATCGGTTCAGAGCCGGCGGGCCCCGACAGCAACTGCCCGATCGCGCGGGCTTCTTCGATCGACATCCGCGAACTCGTGGAGGTGGCCACCGTGGCCGCTGGATCGGTCGTCACTCTCCAGTGCCGCTCTTCGGCGACGAGTCGCAACCATCCGTCGATCAGGTCGCCGGTGTGGAGGGACGTCGGTGCATATCCCTCCATCGCCCGGCACGCGAACAGGCCGCCGGTGAATGGCAGCCACGTGTCGTTCAGCGTGGTCAGCGAGCGCGCAACCGACCGCATCGCAACACCGGCTTCGACGTCAGAACACCGTATGGCGGTCAGCTCGTCACGTGCCAATGTCATCGCGACCCGAAGCATGTTCACCATGTCCGGGTCGTAGCCGAGATAGCCGGTCATCGCTTCAGCCCGCACCGGGCGAGCGGCTCAGCGCCTGACCGTCGATTTGGGCCGCGCGCATGTCGAGAGTCCGAGCGCCGTCGCGGAGGTCCTCCGCTGCGCCAAGCAGATCGACGCGCATCTGCAGCAGATCGTCCAGACAGTGCTGTGGGGTCGGTCCACGCCAGACGTCGTCGCCGGCGCGGCGATGCAGATCGAGCGCTCGCGTGCACTCGATCTTCGACGCGATGGTCCGCAGCATGGACGCGCGTTGGCGCAGTTGGTCTGGTGTCGTCGGCGACGGGGGCATCTCATCTCCTCGGAACACTGAGTGCTTCGAGCACCCGAAAACGGAAAAATGAATCGCCGAGAGGTCAGTCGATCAGACGGCGGACGACCACGTGGTGGGGCAGGCGCGTGGTGTCGTCGATGAAGCCTGCTCCGACGACCGTGCAGCCGTGCCGAGCATAAAAGTCGAGCGCCGAATCACGAGCACGGGCCCAGACCAGATCGACACCAGTGTCGACGCAGCGCTGTACCCCGGTTTCGAACAGCAGGCCGCCGATCCCCGTGCCCTGCAACGAAGCGTCGGTGGCCATGCCGCGCAGCTGCACGGCCGTCAGACCATCGAGGGCATCGAACCCGTCGAGCGACTTCGGCACCCACGACGAGATGGCGACGATGGTGTTGCGAGGGTCGAGCGCGCCGAGGTGGACCGTGCCGCGCAGATCATCCTCCGGAAACCCGACCGTCCGGTCCGGATCGCCGTTGCGCAGGACGGCGCGCCGCAGGGCGTGTGTGTCGGCTGTGCTGATCTCGACGATCCGGATGTCGACCATCAGCGCGAGAACCCGGTCTCGACGGACTGCGGCGTGCCTCCCTCGCGAGCCGACGCGTACATCGCCTCGACGATGCGGTGGGCCTCGACCGCGGTGTCGAGATCGGGCCAACTCGCACGTTCACCGGCGACGGCGCGAATGAATTCTCCGTCCGGGTTCAGCGATCCCTCGGTGATGGCCTCTGCTGCAGCCACCAACTGATCACCCTGCAACGACTGCTCGGTTCCGTCGCTGTCCGTCCATGTCACCGGTCCGAACCAGTCGTCGCCTTCGATCACGACGAAGCGGCGTTCGCAGAAGATCTCGGCGCGGCGCAGGCTGGGCCGGGCGAGGTTGTCGTGCCAGACCGTGATCAGCGTTCCGAGCGCTCCGTTGGTGAAGGTCAGCGACGAACTGACGACATCCTCGATGCCGTCGAGGCCGTGGAAGTTCGCATCGTGAGCGCTGACGGTCGCGACGTCGCCGACGATGTAGCGGAACATGTCGACGTCGTGGATGCTGTGCTCCAACAGTGTCCCGGCGCCGACCAGATCCTTGTTGCCACGCCATGTGCTGCTGTAGTGGCCTTGAACCGGAATGAACTGATCGTCGCGGAACATGACGGCCATGACTCTGCCCGCTTCCACCTCGTTGGCGACGTGATGGGCCCAGATGTACGCGGGCGAACGACGCATGACGAGCCCCACCTGGTTCGTGATCCCTGCCGCCGCAGCGGTTGCGGCCATCTCCTCGGCTTCGCCGAGTGACGTCGCGAGCGGCTTCTCGCAGAAGACGTGGATCCCGCGCCCTGCGGCTTTGGAGAATTGGCGGGGATGCTCGCTGGTCCACGTGCAGATGTACACCACGTCGCACCCGTCGAGCACCTCGTCCTCGGACGCACACACCGTGTGCCCGGAGGCTTTGGCGAACGCTTCGGCGCGCTCGGTGTCCGGGTCGTAGACCCCGGCCCGGATCACGTGGTGCTCCGCCTCGGCGCCGCTGCGCCGCAAGCTCTTGCTGTGGTACGTGGCGATCAGTCCGGCACCGAGGAATCCAACGCGCATCCGGTCAGATTAGACAATCGGTTCGGGCACCTCGCAGAGAGCGGTCATTCGGGCACCTCGTACAGAGCGATCAGTTGCCGACCGATGCGAACCAGTTCGGACAGGACGTCGGGAGGACCATCGAGTTGCACCAGGCTGCCGAGGCCGCCGATCTCGCCGGCGAGGGCGCGAGCGTGGTTCGATCCGAGTTCCACCTCGATCCAGCCGAACTCGTTGGTCGAGCCGATTCGCAACCTGGTCCCGAACATCCTGCGCAACAGCCACAATGCGGACGGGTCGACCGTCCCGTGGGCCCACAACGAGTTGCGGCGTTGGTCGACCTCCTCGGCAATCAGCTTCCAGGCCTCTGTCAGCACGAAGCCGGGAGGACGTACAGCCTTCGCGCCCGTGCGCGTGACCGACGTGACCCGGTCGATTCGAAAGGTGCGCAGTCCAGCAGCGGTATCGGCGACCAGGTACCAGGTCTGGCCCTTGGTGGCCAGGCCGAGCGGATGGACGACCCGCTCGGTCGACTTGCGCTGGCGGTCGACGTAGCCGAGCGTGACCTGCATTGCTTCGATCACCGCAGACTGCAACATGTCGAGCGCAGGGGGGGCCGCTCGACAGTGGTGCTGCCCCACCCGGACGGGTCCGAGACAATCGCGACCGACGCCGCCTCGGCGTCGACGCGGAACGGTTCGGGAAGTGCTCGAACCAGTTTGCGCAGCGCAGCTTTGACGTCCGGTGTCGCGGTGGAAGACGGCCCGGCGACCAGGAACAGGGCGCGGGCCTCGGCGGCGTTCAGTCCGCTCAGGTCGGTGCGGGCGCCTCCGAGCAACTGCCAACCGCCGTTGCGTCCCTGCCGTGAGTACACCGGAAGGCCGGCGACGCCGAGCGACTCGAGATCGCGTCGTGCGGTTCGTTCGGAGACTTCGAGTTCGGCCGCCACCTCGGCGGCGGTGACCTGGCCGCGCGACTGCAGGAGGAGCAGGATGGCCACTAATCGATCGGCTCGCATGACCTCACAATACCTTTCAAACCGGTCAGAAGATGACCGGTTCAGCGTCGCATGATGGCGACATGACCAACACAGCGACCGACACATCCACCACCACCATCACCTCCACCGGCACATCGACCGGCACCTCCACCGGCACATCCACCGGCACATCGACCGGCACATCCACCGGCACCATCACCTCCACCGACCCATCCATGGACTCGCCCACACACACCCATGCGGCGGTGGCAGTCGATGCGATTCCCGATCCGCGGCCGACCTTCGCCGAAGCTGTGGCGCTCGGGCGCCAGATCGTCGGTGGTGTTCGAGCAGAACAACTCGACTTGCCGACGCCGTGCGCCGACTTCGACGTCCGTACCCTCGGCCATCACATGTTGGCTGTCCTCCAGCGTCTGGCGATCATCGGCGCAGGTGGCAACCCAGACGAATCGCCGGACTTCATCGAGGGCGTCGACGACGGCGCCTGGGTCGAGGCGTACGACCGCTTCGCCGGCCGGGTCGCGGGCGTCTGGAGCGACGACGCGGTGCTCACGAACATCCTGACCGTGCCGTGGGCCAAGCTCCCCGGCGCGATCGCTCTCTTGATCTACATCAACGAAATCACCGTGCACACGTGGGATCTGGCCGAGGCCACCGGCCAGGTGGCGCCGTGGAACGACGCCGTGGTGAACACGGCGTTCACCGCGATTCAGCGTGGCCTTCCGGCCGAAGGTCGCGTCGAGAACGGCTTTCCGTTCGCGGAAGTTGTCGAGTTGCCGACCGATGCACCGCTGATCGATCGTCTCGTCGCCTGGAACGGTCGACGTCCCTGACGCAGCCGGGCGTACCCTGCAGCCGATGGAGCAGCCGATGGAGCAGCCGACGCACGACCAGGGGCTCGAGATCGACGCGGGAGACACGGTCTGGCGATTCGATCGTGAGTTCTTGGAGTCGAACTGGACCTGTATCTGGGGACGCGGTTGTCAAGGTATCGGCGAGCACGCAGCCCCGGAATTGGCCAGGGGCTGCTGCTCGCTCGGTGCCGAACTCGATGGGCTCGATGAGGCGATGATGCTGGCCGCCTCGGCCGACGGGATCGAGCCCGCGATCTTCGAGCACTACGAACTCGCGGCGGCCGAGGGCTGTTTCAGCGACGCATCCCGGACCAACACCCGTGTGGTCGACGGCGCCTGCATCTTCCTCAACCGGCCTGGCTTCGAGGGAGGTGCAGGATGCGCGCTGCACCTCGCCGCAGTGGCGGTCGACGAGTCGCCGCTCGATTGGAAGCCGTCGGTGTGCTGGCAGGTCCCGATCAAGGTCGATTGGGAAATGGGCGACGACGACGTCGAGGTGGCGACGGTACGCCGATGGTCACGCTCGGACTGGGGCGCCGATGGACAGACAATGGCGTGGTGTTGCACCGATCATCGGGACGGTGGCGAGGCGTACATCGGAACGACCCGTGTCATTGATTCCTTGGCCGAGGAACTCGAAGCCGTCGTCGGTACGGCCGTCTTCGTCGAGCTGCGCAGAAAACTGGAACCCAGGTCTACTTGACACCCGTTGTGGTCGTCGTACCGGCCTTGACCGTGGTTGCCGTCGTCCCCTTGACAGTTGTTGCGGTTGTCCCCTTCACCGTGGTGGCGGTGGCGGTACCGGGCGTGGCAGCTGACAGCTTCGCCCACGTGACCTTGCCGACGATCCCGTCGACCTTGAGTCCGACCTTCTTCTGGAACAGACGGACGGCGGCATCGGTCTGATTCCCGAAGTTGCCGTCGACGGTGACCTTGTAGCCGGCGGCCTTGAGCGCGAACTGGATCTTCGTGACGCCGTCGCCCTTGTCGCCGGCTTTGACGTTGTCCGACGGCAACGTGACGGTTCGACCCTTCGTCGTGGTCGTCGTCGCGCCGTTCGCGGCCGTTGTCGGCGTTGTCGGCTTGGTCGTCGTGGCGCCACCCGTCGGCGTGGAGGTCACACCAGTGGCGACCGTCCCGCTCGTCACCGGAGAAACCGTCGCCGGTGACCCGGCGATGGTGGTCGCGGAGCTCGTCGATGGAGTCGTGCCCAATCCTGACTTGATTGTCGTGCTCGTGCCGCCCTTGGTGGACGGCGAGCTGCTTCCGCATGCGCCGAGGACGAGGGTCCCCACGCCACATGCAATGAGTAATGTTCGGCTGCTCACCATGTCGCAACCTTAGAACATTCTCGAGGCTCGCGGACACCACGGCCTGCGTGATGCGATTCGCCGCAGCCCCATCGTCGACGTTGTCTCGGTGTCGAGGACGGTGTCTCGGTGTCGAGGTGACCGGGTATGGCGTGCACGTGCTGACGTTCGGCGTGCCCGGCGATTCCGAAGAACCATCGACGTGGGCGTCGAGATCGCCGAGTGAGATCGTCGATCTCAGGACGCGATACGCAGGACGCAGCGTGATGCGCCGAGCGATCATGTCCGCCGACGCCGACCGAGTTCGGGTCGTCGGGCGTCTTCACCTCCTCGATCCTGGAGTCGACCGTCGGCTGACCGATCAGCTCGTCGCAGCGGATGAGCGTCTGGCCATTCTGCGTCATTGTCGAACGGACACCGATCCGCTCGCCCGGGCGGAACACGACCGGATCAACCGCCAACGAGCGGCACTCGCATGCGTGCTCGACGAAGGGCACTGCTCGGTCGATGTGGCGATCGGCCGGGCCCCCGGCGGCGGAGAGGACTGGTCATTGACCGACGTACCGCTGCCTGACATCGACGCGGCCCAGCGGCAGTTCGCTCGCCTGCGTGGAGAACTGGTCGGCACCGTGGATGCTCTGATCGACGGCGAACTCCTCAGGCCGCGTGGACGGCTCAGCCCGATCGACGGGGGTGTCCCGGAATTCGAGCTGATCGATTCCGACGTCGACGCGGTCGGTCGTGTCCGGGCTTTCGTGACCCACGCTGCACTCTTGGGTGATGCCGCAGCCGACCTCCGTGAGCAATTGCGCTTCGCTGCTCTGGAGCGCACCTCGGGCCTCCAACGGGACTGGATGATGCGCGGCGAGATGCGCCGGCGCGAGTCTCGCGATGCGCTCGACCGTCTGCGTGCGTATCACAGCGCGATGGTCGATGTCCGCCGGATCTGCGAGCCCACCGAGACCTGACGCGTCCACGATGGCTCGTCCGTCACTGCTGGCCCGCGGTTGCACAACGGTCAGTCCGGACCGGCCAACGACACGACGCGATCGGCGATCACAGCCGCTTCTTCGTGATCGTGTGTCACGAGCAGCGCACTGGTACCCGTGACCCGCAACAGCCTGCCCAAGTCCTTCGCCACTTGGTCGTGCAGCGGGCGATCGAGACCGGTCAGCGGCTCGTCCAACAACACGATCTTGGGCGACGGGGCGAGCGTGCGAACCAGCGCGACCCGTTTGGCCTCACCGCCGGAGAGATCGGTGACGCGGCGCTCGCCGAAGCCTGAGAGACCGACGAGCTCGAGCATTTCCTGGACTCGCACGGCCCGGTCCGCTTGCTTCCAGTGCCGCATCCGTAGACCGAACTCGATGTTGCGGCGGACCGAGCGGTGCGGAAAGAGTTGCTCGTCCTGGAACACGAGACCGATGTCTCGGCGGTGAGTCGGAACGTCGTCGATCGCTGCCCCGTCGAGCAGGACGTGGCCCTCGTCCGGTGCGATCAGGCCGGCAATCACGCGCAGCAATGTGCTCTTGCCGGAACCCGACGGTCCGAGAATCGCGACCACCTCGCCATCGCCGACGTCGAGCGACAGGTTGCGAAGAACTGTCGTGACGCCGAAGGACAGTGAGATGTCACGAAGTTCGAGCACGAGGCCTCCGCACGTCGACGCTTCGGTGCTGGCGAGTGTCGGCTCGCCGAGGCCGGTCATCGACAAGCCCGCGTGCGAGCTCGACGAGAGCGATCACCGCGAACGTCAGCGCAGCCAGGATCGTCGCCAGAACATACCCCTGCGCATGTAAAACGGTGCCTGGTCTGCCGAGCAGTTGTTCGATCGCGATCGGCAGGGTCGCTCTGCCCTGCCGGGTCAGGAACGTGGTCGCCCCGAATTCACCGAGAGAGATCGCTGCCGCGAAACCGGCGGCTGTGAGCAGCGGACCGCGGACGAGGCGGAGGTCGATCTCGCGCCACGCGCGCGCCGGCGATGCACCGAGGGCTGCCGCAGCGTCGCGTAGTCGCGGATCGATCGAGCGCAGCGTGGGCAAGAGCACTCGGACGACGA
>JAYTRT010000448.1:0-1502 GCA_043746045.1 Actinomycetota bacterium
GTTGCCGACCCGGAGCTCTACGTGGTCTCGGGCAACATCGCCGAACCGCCGCCGGTGTCGGCATACCCCTACCAGCTGCTGGTCACGTCGTACGCGTTCGATCCGGCGAACTACAACGCGGCGCTGCCCTACACGGTGCTGGGCACTCAGACCATCGACGTGCCGAGGGACCCGGACCGCAAGTACTCCGTTGCGTTCACGGTCCCGCCGGACTCGGCGCTGGTCACATACGACATGCTCGTGCGCGGCGCCGACGACGGCTGGACGAGGGGGTTCAGACGGACCACCGGTGGACCGCAGACGATCGAGTTCAACATCGATCTGACCCGACGGATCTTGACCCTCGAGGGAACGGTGGCTGCCAAGAACGAGGTCGACCCGAACGGCAACCCCACCGAGGTGCCGTGTGACGTCAGTTCATTCCTCTTCCGGTACACGTTCGTCGGTTTCGTCAACGAGCCCGATACGACCACGCCCCCAGTGCAGCCCGAGACGTACAACCCTGAGACGTTCCCCGGGGCCGAGATCGACGCTGGGATCCTCGTCGTCCCAGACCCGTCGACGAAGCAGTACACCATCTCGCTCAATGTGCCCGACGACGCCGCCACCTACGGCTTCGTGGTCCGCGACTTCAACGACGTCAACGGGCCTCTGTACTCCGTGCCGAGCGGGTTCCCCAGCTTCGACACCGACTACCAGGTGTTCAACATCGGTTCTGGTCAGAACATCACCTCCGGGCCGATCATCGAGACCGTCGACTGCCCCGACCGGCAGCCGTAGGGGCCGTGGCGGAGACAACTCGTAAGCAGGCGATTTCTACGACGTGCCGAACGGCTTCCAAACGGGCGGCTGGTACGGATTCAGCCTGGCGACCGAGAACGAGTCGCACTGCGGGGACGGCAGCACCGGGACCATTGCGTGTCCCGTCCGCCCCGCCGGCGGCTGACGTCAGGCATTGCTCATCCGAGCATGCTGCCGTGCCGACGAACTTCAGCCCGTAGAGTCAAATCCCGTGGCGCGGCGATCGGCGGACGTTTCTGAGCGCTGAGGGTGATTCTGTGGCCGCGGTGACGCGCGCCGAACCGTTGATCGAACGGCCACGCGTGGCTGATCGATGCGCGGCGGCACGGGTCTTGGTGCTCGAGGCGCCGGGTGGCTTCGGCAAGACAACGCTCGCCGATCAGATCACCGCGTCGAGCTCCGTGGTGGTCCGCACCTATCTCCGCGACGGCGACGAGACGCCGTCCCGCCTCGCCGCACGATTGCGCGACGGCGCGCGCGATGCGGGGCTCGACCTCGTCGCCGACGCTGGCGCCGCCGAGACCGATCCACTGCGCCAACTGGACGCGATCACCGGAGCGCTGGTGCGAGCCGCCCCCACGGCCGGCGCCGTGATCATCGAGGACGCGCACGTCCTCGATGCCGAGGCCTTGCTGGCCCTGCGAAACCTCGCCGAACACCTGAGTCCGACCGTGCTGCTCATCGTTTGCGGCCGATCCGTT
>JAYTRT010000449.1:0-1501 GCA_043746045.1 Actinomycetota bacterium
GCGCGACCGGGACGTCGGTGGACTCACGGCCGAGCAGGTAGGCGCCGACCATGACAACGCCCCACAACGTCAAGAACGTGACTGCGATCCCGACGGAGAGCACCAGCGTGCTCATACCCGGACCCCGTCAAGGGCGTCGCTGGCGGGGCGTGCCGACCGTTCGATCTGGCCGAGGAGAAGCGATCCGAGTGAATGGATCGACGGGACCCAGATGCCAACGAAGATGCCAGCTGTGGTCTCGTGTTTAACGAAGTACAACCACACTGAGAACAGGAACGAAACGAAGCCGGCGAACACGAAAGGCAATTTCAGGCGGAGAGGGGGCAAGTTTTTCATGGGTGGTGGATCCTTTCTGCAGTAGCTTTGCCCACCTTTAACATCATTTAGTCCTATTTATTCCTGCGGATCGAGTCGAGCGTGATCAGCGCGATTCTGTGCCGACGGCTCGGCTCAGATGCGTAGCGAGGACGAAAAGGTGCGATTCCGCCATTCCGCACTCAGCCCGAGAGGCTGCTTTGTAGCGCGACCAACTTCAGACAACGCCAGCTTTCCGTCGAGTCGGTCGGCTTCACGCCTGGAGACGTTGCGCGCGCTGCTCAGCGTGGGACCGTCGATGGGTCACCGATGGGCGACGTGTTCAGCACCGAGCGGCCGCTGCGTCGCGGACCAGTTGGACGAGTTCGTGAAGGGTGCGTGCGGGACTGCCGACCACGACCGGGGTGCCCGATTTCCTGATTCGGGCGGCGGTGATATCGGCGAGTTCGATGCATTCGGAGTTGACGACGGTCAGGACGGCGACGTCGATTTGATGCTCGCCACAGAACTGGACGAGTTCGTCGGGAGGCATGTCGGCGCCGAGGTGGTGAACCCACCAGTTGTTGTCGCGTAGCACCACTGCGGCCATGGTGGTCGCGAGGGAATGGCGATCTCCGGAGACAGCAGCGACCATGACGTTGCCGCGTCGCCGGCCGCGAGGTCGAGGTGCCACTTCACCGAGGATTCGTTCGGTGATCGCGGACGCACGGTGTTCAACCAAGATCGAGATCTTGCCGTCGTGCCAGTCCTGGCCGATCCGCCGCAACGGTGGCACCAGCACCTGTTGGACCAGGTCGGCGATGGAGGTGCGTTCGGCGACGAGCGCGCCGGCAAGGTCTCGCGCAGCGAACTCATCGCCGGTCGTCAGCGCAGTGTGCATCGTCTCTGCGGCTCGATCCAGTCTGGGCGCGCCGGGTGGGCGCGGCTGCTTCGGCGTCCGTCTCGCTTCAATGAACACAGCGAGATCGTGGCGCATGACCCGGTAGCGCCCGTCGACCATTTCGGCGGGCAGTCTGCCTGCGCGCACCCACCGATAAACGGTCAGGTAGTGCACGCCGACTTCTTCGGCAATCTCGTCGAGGTCGAGTGCGTCGGAGGTCGAGTCCACCCCACCAGCTTAGACGCTCCGAAGAATCCTTGATCAACAATGTTAATTAATGCATAACGACATTAAGATGAAGTTTCC
>JAYTRT010000450.1:0-1500 GCA_043746045.1 Actinomycetota bacterium
CTTCCAGTGTGCCATCCCGGGCTCCGTCAGTGCGAGCTCTCGGCTCTGCTCAGGTGGATTCCCCGCCGGCTTCGCCGACGAGTGCCAGGAGCGACGGAGCCGAGCGTGTGACGCGTGCGTGTTCGTGTCGGTCGCTCAGCCACTGTGTCACAGCGTGGGCTGGCATTGGTCGAGCAATGTGGTAGCCCTGCGCATTTCCACACCCGATCTCACGCAGCCAGCGAAGTGCGGCAGCGCTCTCCACACCTTCGGCCGTGGACACGAGGCCGAGGTTCTGGGCGAGATCGACCGTCGAACGCACGATCACCTGATCGGCCGGGCTCTCGAGCACGTGGGTGACGAACGATCGATCGATCTTGATCTCGCTGACGGGGAGCTGCTGCAGGTACGCGAGGGAGGAGTAGCCGGTCCCGAAATCGTCGATCGAGATGTTCACCCCCATTTCGTCGAGCTGGTCGAGTATCCGTCGGGCGCGGGCTGGATCAGCCATGATCGAACTCTCCGTGATCTCGAGTTGGAGCAGAGAGGCTGGAAGCTCGTGCGTGGAGAGGCTGGAGGCGACGTCATGGACGATGGCGCCGTCGTGGAGGCTTCGTGCCGACAGGTTGACGGCGACGGCGAGATCGAATCCGCGGGTGCGCCAGAGCGATGCCTGTTCGACTGCGGTCTGCAGAACGTGGGAGGTCAACGGGCGGATCAGGCCGGTGTGTTCGGCCACCGGAACGAAATCTGATGGTGGAATCAGGCCGTGCTGAGGATGGATCCAGCGGACCAAGGCTTCGACGCCATGAACTCTCCCGCTGGCCAGGTCGAGCTTGGGTTGGTAGAAGACGACGATTTCTCCGTCGCTGATCGCTCGGCGTAGCTCGCTGACGAGCCGCAATCGTTCTGTGCTGTGATGATCGTGGGCCGAATCGTAGAGTTCGACGACGCTGTGGCGGCCCTTTGCGGCATACATCGCGATGTCGGCGTGCTTCATCAGGATGTCGGCAGTGTGCCCGTGATCCGGGCACAGCGCGATCCCGATGCTGGCTTCGACCTCCAAGTTGAAATCGTCGATTCTGAACGGCTCGTCGAGTGCCCGAGCGACCCGTGAAGCAATGGCAACCGCCTCGTGCTCATCCGGAACCTTCGGGAGGAGGACGGCGAATTCATCCCCGCCCAGGCGCGCGACGATGCTGTCCGGAGGCAGGACGTCGACGATCCGTGGGCCGATCAGGGCCAGGAGTTGGTCGCCTGCGTGATGCCCGAGTGTGTCATTGACCTCTTTGAACCTGTCGAGGTCGAGCAGCAAGACAGCGGCCTTGTACGGCCTCAGCTTCGGCTGCGACAGTCGGCGTTGCAGACTGTCGGCGAAACTCAGTCTGTTCGGCAGTTCTGTCAGAAGATCGTGTGTCGCTTGATGGTCCTTCTCAGCGGAGATGGACGCGCTCTTGTACACCGCGAAGACCGGGAGAAGCAGGAGCGGCAGCAGCACCAGGTTTTGGTCGGCGACGATGA
>JAYTRT010000451.1:0-14741 GCA_043746045.1 Actinomycetota bacterium
CGGGGCGACGAATTGCGTCGTTCCGCGAGGCGGCCGGTCTCGGCCTGCCCGTCGCGATCATGACGCCGCATCGTCGGTCGTGATTGTTCAGGATTCATCGCCAGAACAGTGATCCGAGGTGTCGAACACGATGTCGAACGGGGAGAGTCGGTCATGCAGATTCACGAAGTAGATGTGGTTGTCGTCGGACTCGGACCGGGTGGCGAGGATGCGGCCGGTGCGCTGGCCGAAGCCGGTCTGCGGGTCGTCGGCATCGAGAGCCATCTCGTCGGGGGTGAATGTCCGTATTACGGGTGCGTTCCGTCGAAGATGATCATTCGTGCTGCCGACCTGATCGCCGAGACTCGGCGGGCGAACACGATGGCCGGTTCGACCACGGTCGAACCCGACTACTCGATCGTCGCAAAACGCATCAGGGACGAAGCCACCGACGATTGGAACGATCAGGTCGCGGTCGACCGGTTGGAGGGCAAAGGCGCTCTGTTCGTGCGCGGTCGTGGCACGTTCGACGGGCCCGGGCGAGTCGTGGTCGGCGACGACGTGTACGTGGCTGCCCGAGGCGTGATCATCGCCACCGGTACCTCTCCCGGCATCCCCGATATACCCGGCCTGGTCGAGGCCATGCCGTGGACCAACCGCGAGATCGTCAAGGTCGAGTCGGTGCCGTCGTCGATGATCGTGCTCGGCGGGGGAGCGATCGGGTTGGAACTGGCTCAGGCCTTCGCCCGATTCGGCACGAAGGTGACGATCATCGAGGCGGCCGACCGAATCCTCGGACCGGAGGAGCCGGAGAGCAGCGAGCTGTTGCTGAAGGTGCTGGAGTCCGAGGGCATCGACGTGTTCGTCGGCGTGGGCGTCGCTTCTGTTGCTCGCGCCGCCGGGTCCAGTGGCTTGTCGGGCGAGGTGACGGTGACGGTGAAGGATGGCGGCACGGTCGTCGCTGCCGAGATCCTGGTCGCCGCCGGCCGTACCCCGAACGTGCGTGGCATCGGGTTGGACTCGATCGGGCTCGACGAGAAGGCGCGACCGACGTTCGAGGTCGACGAGCACATGCGGGTTGCCGGAACCGACCGACTGTGGGCCATCGGCGACATCGCCGGCAAGGGTGCGTTCACCCACATGGCGGTGTACGAGTCCGGCATCGCGGTCGACGACATCCTCGGCGTGGAATCACCGCGGGTCGGACAGTTCCATGCCGTCTCGCGAGTGACGTTCACCGATCCCGAGGTCGGGTCGGTCGGGATGACCGAGAAGCAGGCTCGCGATGCCGGGATCGACGTGCACGTCAGCGTCGTCGACAGCGCGAAGTCCAGCCGTGGCTGGATCCACGGTGAAGGCAACACGGGATTGATGAAGCTGGTCGCAGATGCCGAGAAGGGGATTCTCGTCGGGGCGACGACGATCGGTCCCCGAGGTGGCGAGCTGTTGGCGTTGTTCAACCTCGCCGTCCATGCCCGAGTGCCGATCGCGCAGCTGCGTTCGATGATCTACGCCTATCCCACGTTCTACCGAGGGGCTCTCGACGCCTTGGCCGAACTGGACTGAGCCCGTTTCGGCGTCGGCGTCGGCGTCTTGGGCGGCGTCGGCGTTGCTCCGGCGTTGCTGCTGTGGTTGTTCACACGACTTCGAGGTCTGTCACGTCGCTGTCGTCGTCGCCGCGTAGGTAGTTCTGACCTTCGCCGCAGTCGGTGGCGATCGAGCACCAACGGCATGGCGCACCAGGGCTGAGGGTCGGTGGACGTCCTTCGACGCGCAGTTCGATCATCGCGTTGATGCCGTCGAGCGTTCGTCGCAGGGTGCTGCGCAGCATGTTCTCGGTGACATCCTCGACGACGGGTTGGGCGGCATCGAGGTAGAAGCTGGCCAGCTTGCGAGGTGGCACCATGCGCGAGAGCGTCTCGACGATCGCGTAGAAGCGCAGATCTTCGCGATGGCGCGCGATCACTCGACCGGTCTTGAGGTCGACGATCAACTTGCGGCTCTCGCGTTCGAACGGTTTGCCCATCGTCAGGTCAGCGCGACCGCGCAACAGCACGGGTCCGTCGACCGGCCATTGGGTGGCCGATTCGGTGACGGGACGCGACCTCGGATCGAGGGGCGGGAAGCACTCCATGAACTTGGTGACGTCATCGCCGGCCATCGCGCGCAGGTCGGCCAGATCTGCCTCGCCGTGGCCTTCCAGCCACGCCGATATTCCTTTCTCCTCGTTCATCAGTCGGGCGATTGCCTCGTCGACCAGTTGCGCTGGTGCGGGTTCGCCGCGCCAGTTGATCAACAGTTGGATGGCCCGATGCGAGACCTGCCCGCGTGCGCGGCTCGGCGTCCATTCGAACGAATCGGGGGCGAGGAACTTCGCTTCGCACCCGAAGACGCCGGCCAGCGAGTGCTTCGTGACCCAGACGGTGTTGCCGTTCAGCCGGTCGGCGAAGTGGGCCAAGGCCTCGGTTGCCTCGTCGCGTAGTTCTTGGATGAAGTCGGCGTCGAACACGAGCGGCTCGGCGTCGCGCCTGAGCAGCTCGAGCGTGGAGTCCTGGGCGGGCGTGAGGCGCGGCGGCCTTGTGACTGCGGTTGCTGTCGACTGGTCGCTCACCACGCCGAGACTACTGAAAGGGTGTGACAGCCTCTCGGTGACACCGCTCGGCGGATGGTCCGGCAACTCCCGCGCACCCCTCTGCCACTGTGCAGCCATGGAGTGCGGCACTGCTATCGATTTCGCCCATGCGGCCCGGACCCTCACCAACGAGGCGCAACGGCGCGGGCTGATCGGCCCCAGCTACCGGTGCCCGCCGCGCATCGTCGGGGTCGACAGGTCGCTGCGCCGCCATGCCGGCGGTGTCACCATTGCGGTCAAGCTCCGTGGTCGGCCCTGGCCGGCGGTGCTGGCCGACATGATCGAGGGCGTGGTCGTCGCCAATGCGGTCAGTGCGACGGAGGCCTTCCGCCTCCGCAGCGAGTTGTGGTCGGCGCTCGGCTACGAGGCAACGCCGATGCCCGTCACTCGGGTGGCTTGATCCGTGTCCCTTCGGTGTTGCGTTTTTTCCAGGATGACAACCTGCGTTACCGCTGCGGGAACCCACGATGTCACCGGCCATTTCGGACACCACCCACCGACTCCGATGGCAATAGTCTCGTGACGGCACCGGTCCGGGTGGCGGAATTGGCAGACGCGGGGGGCTTAAACCCCCCTGACCGCAAGGTCATGCGGGTTCGATCCCCGCCCCGGGCACTGGGGTCGAGCTGCTCTGATGGGCTCGATGAGGATGCTGCCGAGCTGATCGCCCATCGGTTCTACGGCACGCCCACATGAACTTCGTCGGATCGCCGATACGCAACGAGGTCGCCGAGGCGGACCGTTCGATTGCTGTCGATCCGAACCGAGGAGATGTCGCGGCGATCGAGCAGCTTCGTGAACCACGTTCGTGACGCCCCGAGCAGCTCACATGCAACCTCGGTTCCCAACGGGAGGCCGGCTGGTGTCACGGTGATATCTCGACTCTCACTGATGTCGTCGAACATCTCGACGAGCGCCGATGCAAGCGAGATGGGCAGCAGAACCGTGCGGTCCCCAACGGTGACGGACGTTTGACCGCCAGTGGCAATCATCGACGTGAATGCTTCTGCAAGTTCTGCCGCAGCGGGCATCGACCGGATCTCCGATTGCGCAGTGGTTGCCGCGTTCTACCAAGTCGTCAACCTCCGCTACGAAAAGCAGCACTCCACGATCGTCACCACGAACCGCGGCTTACCCGACTGGGGCGAGATCTTCGGCGACACCGTCGTCGCCGCAGCGATCCTCGACCGGCTCATGCACAACGCCGTCGTGTTCAACATCAAAGGCCCCTCCTGGCGACTACGCGAGCACCAAGCCCTCACCGCCACCACCACCGACCCCACGAAACGGCGGCGCCCCTGACCCACCGCTAACCTCCCGAGACAGGAAGCAACCGACCCCACGCACGCGAATCTCGTTGATCACAGAACGCGACTTTCGTTGATCGCCCACACAGCTGACGGGGGGCACGGTCCGTCGTGACAGGCAGATCGGATCGGGGACGTGAATCCGCATGGAACCGTGGATGTTCGTCGTGGACCAAATCGTGGTGGGGGCCGACGGCGCGCCCGCAGCAGGCCTCGACCCGGCCAGACAGGATCGGCTCGCCCATCACGGCGACCACCGGCTTCGCGAACCCGATGGGCCGACATGTGTCCTCGCACGCCCAGGTCACCACGGAAAGTGGCCGGACGGCCAGCGTGAGTAGTTCCGGGAAGATACACTTCGGACGCTCGCGGCGCAGGGATCCACGCCGTCAGCGGACATTCGTCGGGGACCCGGAATTCGGAGGGCATGGTGCTGGAGCTCGTCGACGCCAGCCTCGAAGCGATGCTGCGAGCAACCGTGCCGTTGTCTGCCACAGATGTCGACGTGGTCTTCGACGCGCCGAGTCGCGAGTGGAGCGGCAAGCTCAACCGGCCGACGGTGAACCTGTTCCTGTGGGACATCAAGCGCACCACTGATCATGCGCGTTCGGGCGTGGAAACCGTCGTCCGCAACGATCAACCGGTGCGACGTCTCGTGCTGCCGCGTGTCGAGCTGCGCTATCTGGTCACCGCCTGGACGTCCGAGCATCGCGACGAGCGAGCCCTGCTCAGCGCATTGATGCGCGTTGCCCTGACGTATCAGGAGATCCCCGGCAGCTACATCGCCGCAGGCCTGAGCGGCATCGCCGCGCCGAAGATGATGATGGCGCGCAGTGGCGAGACGCACATCGACATCTTCCAGACGTTGGAGGGTCAGCTGAAGCCCGCCCTCGACCTCGTGGTCATCACCGAAGTCGACACCGGTGGCGGAACGCCACTGGCCACCAGGGTCACGGATGTGGGCGTCAACGTGACCGACGTCCAGAACCCGAAGCGGCGCGCCGGGCTGCGGCGAATCGCCGGCGAGGTCCTGATCGAGGGTGCCGTCGGGACCGTCGTCACCTCACCCCGCGGCTCGACGTCGGTCGACCCGACCGGGAGGTTCCTGATCGCCGCCGTGACCGGAGACGAGATCATCGTGCACCTCGATCCGCCGCGCTCAGCGCTCGTCCCCGCCGTCGGCGGAGTGTCGATCATCTAGTGCGCGCGATCCTCGAGACGAGTCGACTGCGCATCCATCCGGGTGTGCCGACGACCCTCGACATCGATGTCGTCAACACGGCCGACGTCATCGACGGGGTCACCGCCGACGTCCGCGGACTGGATCCCGCCTGGGTGCGGATGACGCCGCCGGTCGTGACGCTGTTCCCCGACGGGGCCGGTCGTCTCAGCATCGTGTTCGATGTCCCGACCGCATGCCCGTCGGGTGACTCGATGCTGCTGGTCCGCGTCGTGTCGACGCTCGACCCCACGCGCTTCGACGAGCACGACGTGTGGATCACGGTCGATCCGGTTGAGGCCGCCCAATTGCGCCTGCGGCCGAGCCTGGTGATCGGCGGCGCCGATGCCGACTTCAGCCTCGAGGTCACGAACACGGGCAACATCGCCACCGAACTGTCCATCACTGCGGTGGAACCGACCCGTGCACTCGAGTGCCGGACGTCGCCCCCTCTGCTCGTCGTGGAGCCGCAGGACATCGGCTCTGCGGTGGTCCATGTGCACGGTCGTCGGCCGTGGTTCGGGCAGTCGACGAGCCGAACGGTGCAGATCACCGCATCGTCTCCTGGGCTGACCCTCACCGAGACCGCACGGTTCACCCAGAAGCCGCGCATCCCTCGCGGCGTGCTCACGGCCCTCATCCTGATCGCGATCATCGCGTTGTGGGCGTTCATCTTCTTGTTCGTGGTCCAGCTGCTCCGTGGCACCGCAGCACCGGCCAAATCCGTCCCCGCGAACTGGAACCAGGGCGGCACTCGCGAGGTCAACCTGGCCGACGTCGTCGGAACCGTCAGCGGAACGGTGACGGCGAGCACCACCGGCAACGGACTGGCCCGGATCACCATCGAGGCATATCGCCTGCGCACCGGAACGGCGAGCGACACGCCCGAGCTGACTGCGTCAGCGGCCACCGGCGACGACGGCACCTACTCGTTTGCCGCCCTCCTTCCCGGCAAATATCGGTTGCGCTTCAGCGCCGACGGCTTCACGCCGGTCTGGTTCCCTGCGGCAGCTGACCCGGCTGCCGCGAGGATCGTGAGCATCGATCCGTTGCAGAAGCTCACCGGCATCGATGTCGTGCTCGACGGGCATCTCGGTCAGTTCTCCGGGAAGGTCGATCTGCCCGAGGGGGCGGATCCGACGGTGCCGGCGATGATGACCGTCACGCTCGTGCCCCAGAACCCGACCGACAAGGTTCCGGCCCCCATCACGGTGCCCGTCTCCGGCGCCTTCGTGGTTCCGAACCTGCCGACGCCCGCGACGTATCACGTGAGCGTCGCCCGTTCAGGCTTCGACACCCAATCGTTCGACGTGTCGCTGACGGGCGGACAGGCGGCAGTGATCGACACCAACCAGCTCGCCGCGTCCGACGGCAGCATCGCCGGCAGGGTGACCACCGCATCGGGCACGCCGCTCGGCGAGGTGACGGTGACGTCCCGCAACGGGCCGCTGCAACGGACCATGACGACGCCGACCACCGGTGACATCGGCGCGTTCAGTCTCGACAACCTGCTGACGCCGGGCACGTACGTGCTGACCTTCAGCCGCGATGGTTATGCAGCGACCACCGTTTCTCTGTCCCTCGACGGGGGCCAGCACCGCGCGGGACTGGCCGTGCAGCTCAAGGGTGGGTCCGGCTCGGTACTGGGCACGGTGATCGATCCTGCTTTCGGCGCGCTGGGTGGGGTTGCAATCCTCGTTGCCGGCGGCGACGTGCAAGCGAGCACGACCACGCTCACGGCTGGCGACAGCGCCAATTCGGTCGGCAGCTTCCGCATCGACGACCTGCCCGCGCCGGGGGTGTACACGGTGACGTTCACGCTCGCGGGCTTCGGCATCGAGACGACCACGGTCTCGTTCCTCGGGCCGGGGGAGCAGAGCGTGGTCAACATCCAGTTGAAGCCCGTGACCGGATCGGTGGGGGGCACCGTCAACGTCGCCGGGGGCGGCCGGGGCGGACTGACGATGGCGCTCAGCGACGGAACCACCACGCGGACGACCCAGACGGCGACCCAGCCCGCCGGCGCTTACCAGTTCCCAGGGGTCGCTCCGGGCATCTACACACTGCGGGTCTCCGGTGCCGGAGTCGCCGACTCCGTGGTGATCGTGGTGGTACACGCCGGCGAGGACGTGCACCAGGACGTGACTGCCGGATGAACACCTTCCACGCCACCGTCGTGCCGGCGTACGCCGAAGTTGCCGTCGGGCAGGTCGTCGAATTGCAGCTGAGCATCGGCAACCTGTCGTCGGTCATCGACGGCTACTCGGTGCGTGTCTTCGGCCTCGACCTGCAATGGGTCATCATGGATCCGGTTCGGCTGTCGCTGTTCCCCGGCGACTCGGGCATCGTCACGATCAGCGTGCACATGCCGGACGATTTCCCGGCGGGTCTACGTCAGATCAGTGTCCACGCGCAGAGCGACAACGATCCTTCGGCCTTCGAGCTTGTGACGGTCGACCTGCACGTGGGCAGCCTGCCGCGCTTGAAGGTGACCATCGATCCCAACTCGATCACCGGTGGCAGCAGGGCCCAATACGGATTGGTGGTCGCCAACCAGGGCAACTCGGTCGTCGACGTCACGCCGGAAGCGGTCGACCCCGAAGACGAAGCCGAGATCACGTTCAACCCGCCGTCGACGCATCTGCTGCCGGGCGAGCAGATCGTGGTTCAGGCAATGGTCCGAGCGCCACGTCCGTGGGTCGGCCAGCCGACAGTGCGTGTGCTGACCTTCGCCGCCACGGGACCTGACCGCGTCGAGGCCATCGCGACGTTCGTCCAGCGCCCGCGCATCGGACGATGGGTCCTGTCCGTCGCGGGATTAATCGCCGCCGCGGCAGTGTTCGCCGCCGTCCTCAGCCACACGTTGACCGGCGTGGTCGACGAAGCCAAGGTCAGCGACAAGGTGGTCAACGAGGCGTTGGCCTCCGGTCAATCGGCCGGTGAGCGCGTGTCGGTGACCCCGGCCACCGTGTCCGGCAAGGTCGTGTCGGTCACCTCTGGCACCGGCATCGCCGGTGTGCAGGCCCAACTGTTCCGCAGCGATGACGGCACCGTCGCGGTGGCGTCGGCGGCGACTGGTGACGACGGCTCCTACGCGTTCGGACGGCTGAGCTCAGGGACCTACCGGATCAAGTTCAGCGGTGCCGGTTTCGCCGATCAGTGGTACGAGGACGGCCGCGTCTTCGCCGAGGGCAAGGACCTCGTGGTGAAAGCGGGTGGGGCAGTTCCGATCGGGAACCTGAAGCTCAGCGGACGGCCGGGAAGCGTCAGTGGCAAGGTGATCGCTCCGAACGTGACCGGTGCCAAGGTCCAGCTCATCGTGCCCGGCTTGGCCGATCCCGCCACGTCTGCCGTCGTGGCGAGTGTCGACGTGTCGGCCGACGGCACCTTTTCGCTGCCCGACGTGCCGTCGCCGGCGAACTATCAGTTGGTCGTCGCCCGTCCCGGCAACGCCGCAGAAACCCGCGACGTCGTGCTCGGTCCGGCGCAGGTGATCGAAGGCCTCGAGGTCCACCTCCGAGGCGGAGATGGCTCCATCGGTGGACACGTGACGGTCAACGGCCAGCCGCTCGGTGGCGCCGCGGTCGTTGCGTCCGACGGCACGAACACGATCGACTCGGTCAGCCTCACCGACGGCGACGTCGGAGCGTTCGCACTCCCCAACCTGGCCACCCCGGGCCAGTACACGTTGACCGTCAGCATCGTCGGGTATGCGACCGAGACCCGCACCATCGCTCTCCGCCAAGGTGAGACATCGAACCTCGACATCTCGCTGCGAGTGGCCCGCGGTGGTATCAGCGGCCAGGTCTTCTCGGCGAGCGGCAATCCGCTCGGTGGGGTCACCGTGATGATCAGCGGCGGTGTCCAACCGGTGAAGACGTCGACGATCAGCCAAGGTGACGCTCTCGGCACCTGGACCGTCGGTGACCTCGCCGCTCCGGGCGCATACACCGTCACCTTCTCCAAGGCCGGCTTCGTCGACCAAACCCGCCTCGTCACCGTCGATGGTTCGGCACCCAACGGCACCACCACGGGGATCAACGCTGCGCTCGTCAGCAGCACGGCGACCATCACGGGTACGGTGCTCGACTCGACCGGTCAGCCGCGTCCGCTGGCCAGCGTGGAACTGACCGATGGCGTCACCAAGCGCACCGTTGCCACAGCGAACACGCCGCCGGGCGCGTTCGGCCTCAGCTCGGTGCTGCCTGGTTCGTACACGTTGACCGTCAGTTACCTCGGTGCGACCCCGGTGGTGCAGGTCGTCACCGTCCAAGCCGGCGAGACGCGTGACGTGCAGCTGCAGCTCGGTCTCGAAGCCACCATCGGCGGCCGCGTGGTCGATGGCAACGGCCATGTCGTCACCATCGGAGAAGTGCGTCTGTTCACACCGGCGACATTCCCGGGAGGCACGCCGTCCGCCGTCGTGCAGGTCGCCGCCGACGGCAGGTACTCCTTCGGTGCGATCATCGCCCCCGCCAACTACGTGGTCGCGGTATACACGTCGTCGGCGGCCATCGACCCGCTCGACTCCCAGCTGCTCGCCAGCGTGCCCGGTGAGGCGGTCGTCATCGCCGACCTGGTGGTGCCGACGCAGAGCACCACCGATCCGACGACTGCGACCTCGACCAGCGCGACGCCGGCGCCGAGTTCGACCACCACGACATCGACGACATCGGCCCCGACCCCGTCGTCGGCGCCGCTCTCGACCATGACTCCGTCGTCGGCGCCGCTCTCGACGAATACGACCCCGGTCCCCACGACGACGAACACGACAACAAGCACGACGGCGAGCACGACGGCGAGCACGACAACAAGCACGACGACAAGTCCGACCACGACCACGACGGTGAGCCCATGAGTATCGACGGCAGGCGTTCGACCGGAACCGACCGACTTCGCGCGACGGTTCTCGAACCCGTCGTCCCGGCCCGACCTGGCGCCCCGGCTTTCTGCACCTTGCGAGTGTTCAACGACGGCGAGGAACCGATCTCGGTGACGCTGCGTGCACATGGTCTCGGCGAGCTGCCGGCGGCGCTGGCACTCGGCGGCGACCTGGTGGTACCGAGCGGCCAGAGCGACTTGGCGATCGAGCTGCCCGTGCCCGAGTCGTTCGGCGTCGGCTCGCACGTCGTCGCGTTGGAAGTGATCGCCGCGCGGGCGCACACTCGGCCGGCACTGGCGCAGGTGACGTTGTCGATCACCACCCTCGACCAACTCGTCACCCGAATCGAGCCACCGCTGCTGCGTGGTGGGCGTCGCGCCAAGTTCCGCGTCGAGCTCGAGAATCGCACGCAGACGCCGACGACCGTCGTCCTGTCCGGCAGCGGCCCCGAGCTGAGCGTGTCCTTGGCGGCCCATGAGATCACGATGGCCGGCGGCGGGCGGGCGGTGGTCAAGGGCAAGGTGCGCGGACCTCGGCGGATCACCGGCGATCCGGTGCAGCACGTGCTGACCGTCGAGATGCGCAGCAATTCCACACCTCGCTACGCAACCGCTGCATATCGACAACGCGCCGTCGTGCCTCGTCGAGTCCGCTCCGGGATCTTGGCACTGTGCATCGTGCTGGTCTGGGCTGCGATCGCGGTCGGCGCCGTCGTGTGGTGGACGAACCACGAGAAGGCCGGCAACGGCGACGTCACGGCACAGGTGGTCGACGCGAACGGCGACGGCCTGCCGGACATCCGCGTCGCTGGTGGAGCGGGCGCGAACGGTCAACCGAACGCCGGTTCCGCCGAGGCCGGAGGATCGACAGCGGGCGGTGCAGCCGGCGGTGCCGCGGGTGCGGGCGGTGCAGCAGGTGGCGCGTCGGGCGCTGTCGTTCCGACGTCGGCCATCTTGCGCGGGACCGTGAAGGCCGGAACCACTGGCCAGGACGACGGCGTGTTGGTCACACTTACACCCACGGTGCCGACCGAAGGCGGCGCGCAGTCCACGGCCACGCCCGCCGGTTCTGGCGCCACACCAGCAACGCCTACCACCGTCGCTGGGCCGAGTGGGTTCACAGCGGGCGGGTTCGGGTCGGCGCGTCACATCGCCGCCGGCCCCGCGCCAGCTCCAGCCCCCGAGCCCGTGCTTGCGCCACAGGCGAATTCGGATCCGAGTGGCCCGACGAAGTCGTGGCCGGCCCGAGCCGGCAACTATCGCGGCTCGGGCTTGACCAGTCTGCGCACCGTGTCCGTTGCGTCGCAAGCGACATCGATCGACGGCAGTTGGCAGTTCTCACAGGTCGCGTTGCATGCGAGCTACGAGGTGTCGTTCAGCAAGCAGGGCTTCAACACCAAGTCGTTCATCGTCGCGCCGACCGACGACGGCAAACCGCTCGAACTCGCGGTCGAGCTCCTGCCGGCGGACGGTGTGCTCGGAGGAATGGTGACCGGACTCGGTAAGGCCGCAGCCGACGTCGTCGTCACCGACGGCACCCTCACGTTCTCGAGCACCACGTCCACGGCCGCGGCCAACCCGGGCGCCTGGAACATCGCCGGCGTCTCCACGCCGGGCACGTACTCGGTCTCATTCACCAGCGCGGGCTTCGGCACCGAGGTGATGCAGGTCGTGCTCGGCGCCGGTCAGAGCCGCACCGATCTGACACTCGGCATGCGCGCCGGGGTCGGCAGCATCTCCGGCACGGTGACCGCGGACAACGCCGTCAAAGGAGGCGTCACGATGACGGCCACCGCTGGCGACAAGACCATCACGACGACATCGTTGACCGAGGGCGACCAAGGCACCTTCGTCTTCCCGCAGTTGGCCCTCGGAACGACGTTCACGCTGACAGCGAGCGCCGCCGGATACATCACCCAGACCCGCAGCGAGACCGTCAACGGCAACGTCACCGGGGCCGACTTCGCGCTCGTCCGCAGCACGGCGTCGATCATCGGCCAGGTGATGAGTTCGCGCGCAGACGTAGTCACGCCGTTGGTCAGCGCCGCGGTGTCGGTGAAGGCCGACGAACTCGAGGTGCGCACGAGCAGCGCCGCCTCGCCGGTGCCCGGTTCGTTCGCAGCGACCGATCTGCCCCCCGGTTCGTACGTGGTGACCATCAGTCGATACGACCACCCTGCCGTCACGCAGTTGGTCGATCTGATCGCCGGACAGGTGCTCGATCTCGGACAGGTCGTGCTGACCTACAAGGCCCCGCTCACGCTGACCCCGACGGGTGCCGTCACGATCCGCACCGTCGATGCATTCGGACAGCCGCTGAACGGATCGACCGTGCAGCTGATCGACATCGGCGGAGAGATCCCGGTGATCGCCAAGTCGATGGCCGCCACGGAGAACGCGGTGCAGTTCACCGCCGTGCCGATCGGGACCTACCGGGTGAGGGTGACCAAGACCGACTACCGGCCGGGGTCGATCGAGCAACTGTCGATCGGGCTCGGTGCGGTCGAGCGTCAGGTGACGCTGTTGCAGTTCGGCACTGCGCGCGGTTCGGTCATCGATGTTGCTGCCGGCTATCAGGATCCGTCGCCGGTCCTCCTCGACGATCGCGCGCATCCGGTGTATGCGACTCGTGCCGGCGTCCGGGTGTACATCGACCCTGCGCTGCCGATCGAGATTCCTCCGGTCAGCAAGGTCGGCACCGGCGCCGTCGCGGCCTACGACGACGCAGCGGGGCGACTCGTCGTCAAGTACACGACGGGTGAACTGCTGCTCGACCTGGTCGGCAACGACGGCATCCCAGACGAACCCCTCACCGTCGTCAAGGAGAAGGTCGGCAAGCTTCCACTCAGCTCGTACGAGCTGCTGCTGTACCGCATGAACGGTACGGTGCGCGTCTGCGTCGGTGTCGTGCCCGCAACTGCCGGCGCATGGCAGATCGACCCGGCGATGCAGGTGGTCACGGGGAGTTACGTGATGCGCTTCACGCCGCTCGCCGGCGAGGTCGGCACACAGTGCACAGGGCGGGGCATCGTTCCCGATGGGTATGCAGCGATCCCCGCCGACGCCGATGGCGATGTCGCCAGCTTCGAGATCTCCGCCAACCTCGACCAGCGCGTCGTTGTCGATCCGGTCCCTGTCGCGCCGTACCCGACGCTGACCGGTCGGGTGTTGATCCCGCATGTCACGGCGGGGGCGGTGGTGTTCGACAGTTTTGCCGATGCCGTCGCCAACGGGTTGAAGGTCGCCCTCACCTGCGGCGGCAGCACCAGCCTCGATGCCACACTGACCGAACTCCCGGCCGTCCCGCCCGCTGCGTCGGGCGCGACGTCGTTCCAATTCACCCGCTCTGCAATCGCGGGCCTGTTCGCCGGCGTGTCCTACGACCAGAAGACGGGCGGCTTGCCGACGTGCACGCTGTCGGCCTCGGCGACGGGTGGCGACTACATCCCGATCAGTGTCGCCGTGCCGGTCGGTGTCGCCCTGGCGTCGGCGTACACGGACCGAGTCGTCAATGTCGCCCTCGTCGACGACCCCTCGATCATCATCGGTACCGTCCGCTGGCAGGACCTCGGCGCGACGGGCACGGAGCCGCCGGACTACGCCGTCCCCGGCGCCCTCGTCGCGTCCGACACCGATGTCGTCGTGTCGTTCACGCCCTCGAACGACTCCGTTCCCGGCGGCCCGTCGGGAACCGTGGTCGCCGGCGCCGACCCGCATGCCGTGCTGCAACTCGTGTCGCAGCTGAGTGATCCGCTCGGCCAGTGGGCGTTCGCCGTAACGGGTCAACGGCAACTGCTGGACACCGAGCGCTACACGGTGACGGCCGGCCACTTCGGCCCGTCCCAGCTCGATGTCGACGCCAAGGGATCAGGGTGGACGGCCGCCGCGGTACCGCCGGCCCGAGTCGACGTGATGCCGACTGCTTCGGGTTCGGGCATCGCTGCCGTCTTCCTCCAGCCGCTGCCCGGCTCGCTGACCGGCACCGTGCACGTCACGTCGATCCGTGGCCAAGCGGCCGTCGGCGAGGTCCAGCTGACCTCGACCGCGCCCGGTGCCACGACGGCCACCACGTCGAGCCCGGTCCGCGGGAAGTACACCATCGATCCTGCCGCTGCCGGAACCTGGCAGCTCGACGTCGCGCCAGCGGACCCGGCCGCCAGCAACCTCCTGCAGTCGAGCACGCGGGCGTTCGTCGGGCCGGAACAGGCAGCCACGGCGCCGGTCACCAACGTCGTCGAGCTCGGCCAGGTCGACGTCCAGTTGCGCGATCAGTCGCAGCGTCCGATCGTCGCAACCGGAGTGCAGGTGCGGTTGCAGCAGGTCGACGTCAACACCGTGCCGACTGGTCCGTTCGACACGACTGCCGATCCGGATGCGACCACCGGCGATCTCCACTTCCGCCGGTTGCCGGTCAACGCGGCCAACCCGACCGGCCTCGATACGCGCTACCGCATCACCGGTGCGTTCCCGAACTACGACATCGCCAACGCCGAGATCCACTACTCGGCAGACTTCGATCACAACGGTGTCATCGATCCGGGCGAGACCCGAGTCGTGCCGCACTACGACCCCGCCGTCGGGATCGAGTTGCCGGTCGTCGCCGGCACCATCATCTCGGTGCAGATCGTCGTGCCCGCATTCGCGACGATCACCGGCTCGGTTCGTGGTGTCACATCACCTCCGAGCGTTTCGCCGTCGACGTCGGTCGGCCTCAGCGTCGATG
>JAYTRT010000452.1:0-14735 GCA_043746045.1 Actinomycetota bacterium
CCCTGAAGGTGCCCTGATCCGGGCACCTGCAGGGACGGGACCTGCCACCCAACCGGCTGAATGTGGTCAGCCGACTGGCAACAATGCGCTTTCGGGGATGACTGTCGGCCACACGACGTCGGTCGGCAGCGGGTGGGCGAAGGCCGCGAACTTCGGCTTGGCGGACTCGCGGTAGGTGTCGGTCGAGTGCTTGCGGTCCTTGTCGAACTCGGGGATGACCTTGTCGCCGAACAGTTCGAGCGTGGCCAGGATCTCTTCGTGGTGCATGCCCTCGATCGGCAGTCCGAACGCCAACTGGTCCATTCCGACATCGCCCCAGGCCGAGATCTGCTCGGACACCTCGTCAGGGGTTCCGCACAGCATGTACCCGGCCTTGATCAGTCCGTCGAGCAGTTCGTTGGCGTCGACGTTCGGGTCCTTGACGATGTCGTGCAACGTGATCGGACTGTTCGGCCAGACGATGGCGTCCTGCGACTTCGGCATCGTGTCGTGATACATGTTGACCATCGTGACCAGGTAGCCACGGCCCTTGCGGAGGGCGATCTTGCGAGCTTCCTCCGTGGTGTCGCAGCAGATCACCGAGTTGGTGATCATCACGTTGTCGTTCTTGAACTGTCCGATCGGGTTGGTGCAATTCGCAGCACCCTGTTTGTACGCATCGATACGACCACGGAGGTTGAAGATCGGCTCGAAGTTGAACGCAATCGCGCCGATGCCGGCCTCGCCTGCGGTGGTGAACGTGCCAGGGTTGCCGCACGCCACCCAGATCGGTGGGTGACCCTTGCCGTAGGGCTTGGGCAGGACGTTGTGCGGATACGGCACGGTGAAGCTCTCACCGTGGAACTCGTAGTCGAGCTGCTCCCACATCCGCGGGATCTCGCGAACGACTTCGTTCCACTCGGGCTTGGTCGAGTCCTTGTCCATGATGTTGAACAGCGCCATCTCGTGGCTTCCCGCGCCGCGTCCGGTGCCCCACTCGAAGCGATTGTTGGTGAAGTGATCGAGCATCGCAGCACGCTCCGCGAACCGGGCCGGGTGCTCCTTGCGTGGCGACAAGCTGTTGATGCCGGTGCCGAGGTGGATGTAATCGGTCTGCGCGGCGACCCAGCCCATGACGACTTCGGGGGCGGACATGTGGCTGTACTCGGTCAGCGCGTGGTGCTCGCCGAACCAGGCGTACTTCCAGTTGTGCTTGTCGGCGAATACCACGTACTGGGCCTCGCGCATCAGCTCGAGGTGTTCGTGCTGTGACGAGTGGGCAGCCGGGCCCGGGATGTAACCGTTGAGAAAGACACCGAATTCCATGGAACCCTCCGGGACCGTTATTAATGTGAGCGATTAATTACAGGAGAAGATATCAGGCATTGCCGGCCATGTCGACGTCAGGCCGACCGATACGTGATATCTGTGCGGTCCCGGTGGCCCACGGTGAAATCACCCTCGAACACGAACGTCGCCGTTGGATCGAACGGAATCGTGTAGGTCCAGTCGAACGCGCAGACCCGCTCGGCGATCAGCCATGCGCCGTCGCGCTGCTCGAACCGGTCGACGTAGCGCAGCCCGAGGACCATGTCCGTGTCGGTGCCGATGTGATGAGCAACGCAGTAGGTGTCGGCGTGCGCTGTCCGACCCTCGACCCGGATGTTCGGCGGACCGATGAAGTGCATCGTTGCGGTGAAGTGGGGCAGCACGGTGACGACCCAATGCGCGAAGTCGGTGCCCGACCCACGGAACGAGTTGTGGTCGTCGAAGCCGTCCGCGTGATAACAACTCGCCATCATCTCGGCATCGAGCCGGTCGGTGCCCCTGGCGAGGCGCTTGATCACGTCGGTGATCTCCTCGCGCTGCAACAGGTCGTCGACCGTCAGCTTTCCGGTGAGGCTCACAGCGGCACCGTCGAAGCGACGCCGCACCATTCCGACAGGTTGCGATGCAGGTTCAGCAGCCGGCACTCCTCGGCGGAGACAGAGAGGTGCATCAGCCCTGGTTGGTGCAGGCCGCGTTGTGCAGTTTTCATCATGTCGATGTCCTGGCCCATCACCAGGCCGAGCGGCAGGTCGGGAACATCGACGTCGATCGTGATCGGCTTCGAGCGCGGCGCACCGGCGGGAACGCGATGCCAGTTCATGATCACGAACTGGCACTCATCGGGAGTCAGGCCGGGACGCGTCGACAAGACGTTGACCATGTCCGACCAGACGAGCATCGTGCTGTTCGGGAAGAAGTTGTACTGCGTGGCGCCGGTGGCTCGCTTGCTGTCGAGATGCGACAGATCGACTTCGTTCGCGGCCTGCGTCGCAATCAGGCGGGCAGCGATCACGTCCTGCACCGTGCTGCCCTCGGGAACAACAGGACACGGCTCGGCCACCCCGGCGGCGACGCCGAGGCGTGAGCCCATCGACTGCACCCACGTGTCCCACACGACATGGTCCGCGACATCGCGCCCGAGACGGGGCGACGGCACGCCGTAGTCCTGGTAGCTCGCACCGTGGCGGTGCCACAGGCGTTGGGTCGCCCCGATGTCGTCGATGTACCCGAGCATCTCCGGGTGCACGCCCTGAATGTGATACGTCTCGGAGAACCCCTCTGACACCACCTTCCAGTTGGCCGGCATCGGGCGGACGATCAGGCTGTTGCAGCGGTAGTCGTCGAATCCAGCCCATTCCATGTCGTCCGGGACGCCCTCGAGCCATTCGCCGAGTGACATCGCCTCCATGTCGAGGTTGATCCACACGGTCGGTCCCCAGGTGTCGACGCGAGCGGGAATCAGCGCGTACTCGTCGTTGTCCATCGTGCCGAACCAGCGCCGGGAGGGCACCTCGCGCAGGCGTCCGTCGGTGTTCCAGGCCCAACGGTGATACGGGCAGCGCAGTTCGTCGAGACCCGAGCCCGTGCCCTGGCAGATCATGTTGCCACGATGTCGACACGCGTTCTGGAAGGCGCGAAGAACGTCATCGTGGCCGCGCACGACCAGGATCGACAGCCATCCGGCGCGGTACTCGTAGAAGTCGCCGGGCTCGGCGACATGATCGACCGAGCACGCGATCTGCCACACCTTGGGCCAGACCTTCTCGTTCTCGATCGCCATCCACTCTGGCGAGATGTAGCGATCGACCGGGATCGAGATCGGCTTGGAGGCGTCGACGCCGTGGCGGCGTGGCACACCCAGCACGACATCCACATCGTCGTCCGTGGTGATGTCGAGAGCAGTCATCGGTTCGTTCCTTTCGGGGGGCAGATCCGGGGCGTCCAGATCCCGGGTGGCAGGTCAGTGGGACCGGACGAGGCTGCCGGGGCGGGCTCCGGTGTCCCGGTCGTTCCGGCGGGTGACGATTCCTGCCACAAGTGTCGCCGCGTATCCCTCGGCTTCTTGCACCAGACGGGCGGCACCACCGGGGAGGTCGTTGCGGAATTCTGGGGCGCGCAGGGTCAGGCGCGTCATGTCGATCACGTTGACGTCGGCGCGCTTGCCGACGGCGAGCATGCCTCGATCGGCAAAGCCGTACAGGTCGGCATTGTTCTTGGTCATCTTGTGGATGATCGTCTCGATCGGCAGTTTCGCCCCCCGGCTCCGGTCGCGCACCCAGTGCGTCAGCATCGAGGTGGGAGTCGACGCATCGCAGATCACCCTCACGTGCGCGCCACCGTCACCGACACCGAGCACGGTGGCGGGATCGAGCAGCATCTCGCGAATCGGATCGAGGGTCAGGTCGCTGTAGCCGACGAGCGGTCGCAGCAGCAGCTCTCGCCCGTCGCGACGCAGGAGCATCTCGTACATCAGCTCGTCCGGATCGATGCCACGCCGGCGCGCCTCGGCGGCGACCGACGTATCGGGGTGCGGTTCGTATTCGGGCGGATCACCGAGGGGGAAGATGCGGTCGCGGCCCATACCGATGTACGCAGGCAGCGCCACGATGTCGTTCTCGCCGAGGATCGCCGTGCGGACAGCCGGCGTGTGCAGCTCGGTGACGAGGTCGTCGAGCGGCAGGTCGGCGAGTGCCATCATCGTCGGTCGGAGGCGGAACGGGTTGAAGCCCTGGAGGCCGAGCAGCATGCCGATCGGGCGACCGGTGATCTGCGGACGGAGTGGCACGCCATCTGTTGCGGCGATGCCGATGATGTCGAGCAGTCTCCGCCAGTCGTCAGGAGCGATGTCGTGCTGGAGGAAGCCGAAAGTTATCGGCCTGCCGGTCTCTGCGGCCAGCTTGCGCATCCAGGCGACCTCGCGATCGGGGGCTGACATGTCCTCGCCCTGGATGCCGGCAGGTGCCAGTTCGAACACGCCACGTCCAACAGCAGCAAGAGCACGCCCGAGACCGAACAGTTCGTCCTCCGCTGCGAATGTGCCGGGCACGGGTTCGCCGTCGACGGCTTTGTGCAGGATGGTGCGCGAGGTCGACACCCCCACAGCGCCGGCTTCCACCGCTTCGATCACGATCGCGGCCATCGCAGCGATGTCGGCTTGCGTCGCCGGCTCGTTGCGTGCGCCGCGTTCGCCCATCACGTAGGCCCGAATCGCACCGTGCGGAGCGAGCGCAGCAACATCGAGCGCGAGGGGAATGGAAGCGATCGCGTCGAGGTATTCCGGGAACGTCTCCCACGACCACCGGATGCCTTCGTGCAGCGCGGTGCCAGGGATGTCCTCGACCCCTTCCATCAGCCCGATCAGCCACTCGCGCCGACTCGTCTGGACCGGCGCGAACCCGACACCGCAGTTGCCCATCACCAAGGTCGTGACTCCGTGCCAACTCGTCGGCGACAGGGTGGGATCCCAGGTGACCTGACCGTCGTAGTGCGTGTGGATGTCGACGAAGCCAGGGGTGACGACCATCCCGGCCGCATCGATCTCCTCGGCGCCCGCCACGTCGATCCGACCGACGGACGTGATCCGTCCACGGTCGATGCCGATATCGGCGACTCGCGGTGCGTCGCCGCTGCCGTCGACCACCGTCCCGGCACGTATCACGAGATCGTGCATCGCATCCCCCACGTCACGCGTCCACGGAGAGGGACACGTCGCCACTGTGCCACGGCCGTCGCCGATAAATCAACGGGGAGGACACGTCGCCCGGTTCGGTCTGTTCAGCCGGAGTGTGCAGCTGGAGTGTTCAACCGCAGGGTTCAACCGCAGGGTTCAGCCAGGCGTGTTCGACCAGGCGTGTTCGGCCGGGTGTGTTCGAACGGGCATCACAGAGCGAGTTCACCGCGCACGACGGCGTCGGCGACGTCGGTCAGCCGGAGTCCGTTGCGGCGGGCATGCTGGCGCAGGAGTTCGAAGGCATCGTCGATGTCGATGGTCGAGCGTTCGGCGATCACCCCTTTGGCCTGCTCGATCCGGACCCGACTCGTCAGAGCCAGTTCGAGTCCGCTGGCGTTGACCTTCGCCTCGCGAATGGCACGCTCTTGCAGCAGACCGATCGTCGCCACATCGGACAGCGCTGTGGCGAGACGCGAGTCGATGTCGCTCAGTCGGCCGACCGGGCAGCGCATCAGGTTCAAGGCGCCGATGATCTGATGACGCAGGCGCAACGGAACACTGTGGACCGACCTGAACCCGACGTCGAGTGCGCGCGGCGCGAAGGTTGGCCACCGCTCGGTCCGCTCGCTGAGGTCGTCCGCCGACACCACGTCGCCCGACCGGAACGCATCGAGGCACGGACCGTCGTGATTCTGCAACTCGAACAATTCGAGCAACCGACTCCGTTCGCTGGACGACGAGACCGGCTGGAGGCGACCATTCCGGTCGACGAGCATGATCGCCCCCTCGTCGGCATCGACGAGTTCGACACATTTCACCGTGAGGTAGTGCAGGAAGTCGAAGACGTCGTAGTCGTCGACGAGCGTGTCGGCGAGATGGACGAATGCGTCGACGATCAGGTGTTCGCGTTCTGTCACCGCCGATTGCCGGTCGCTCATGACTGCGTCTCGGTATCGAGACGGATCCGACGGGCGACGACATCCTCGGCGATGTCGGCCACCGGACGATTCGACGCAAAAGCGAATGCGCGAAGCCGCAGCAGCGCTTCATCCACACCGATCGACAGTTGCACCGACACCATGCCGGAGGCGTTGTGCACGACAGCCGAATGCGCCCAGGGCTGCGGCTCCTCAGCGCACAGGCCGACTTCCTCGATGTACTCGGCGGCCCCCGACCGCTCGATGGTCAGAGCAGCCAGGTCGGCGAGCATCAGGGCATTGTCGACGTCCTCGTCCTCGAACTCGCCGTTGGCCCGACAGTAGATCCCCAACGCGCCGATCGCCGTTCCGTCCGTGACGAGCGGGAACGCGAAGATGGCGTGTACACCTGCATCGACCGCCATCGGCGAGAAACCGGGCCAACGACTGAGGCCTGCGGCGCTCGAGAGGTGCGGCTCGAGTGACGGCAGCAGACTGTGGCACGCATCGAGACCCGGTCCCTGCAGCAGCGTCGTCTGCATCGACTCGACGGCCTCTGCGGTGGCGTCCGATGCAGCCCGCAGTCGGGGCTTGCCGAGGTGGAGTATGGACACGCTGGCTCCGTCTCCCGACGTGCTCGACGCACAGACGCGGCAGATTCTGGTCAACAGCTGGGTCGAGTTGTGACTGGGTGAGACGTGCACGAGCGAGACCAAGCGATCCAACCTCCGAGCATCCATTGCCTGTCTCCCATCGATCAAGACCTCGTCAGTATATTTGCCCCTGTCGCACCGAGTGGCAACAGGAGTATGATCTGCGCACTGACCCTCGGATCAGTGGCCCCGGACCCGGTCGTTCATCGCTCGATGAAGGAGACCCGCCGTGGACGAAGTTCCATTCGATTCCGTGAGAGCCAGATGTTCGGCGTTCGCGGCCCTGCTCGGAATGAGCGGCGCCGGCGTCTCCGTCTACGGACAGCCTCTCGACGCGTCCAGCGACACGGTCCTCGCCCTCGAGGAATGGCAGTACGTCCTCGGTGACGGGCCCTCGATCAGCGCCTTCGCAGCCGACTCGATCACGGGCATCGCCGACACCCACGAATCGGGTTCGAGTGAATGGACCGAGTTCCGCGGCCATCTCGACGACGCCTCGATCGGATCGGTGTTCGCGTTCCCGATGCATCTGAGTACTCGATGCGTCGGCGTGCTCACGTTCTACGGGGCTGGGTCCGGTGCCTTGACCGACGAGCACCTGTCGGACGGCACGATGTCGGCCGGCTTGGCGGCAATCTCGCTGCAGGGCACGACGAGCAAGGGACCCGAGAGCGCCCTCGATTTCCGACGCTTCGATCGGATGCATCGTGCTGCCGGCGTGATCATGTTCGAACTCGGCGTGGACGCCGACGAGGCACTCGACCGGATTCGCACACACGCCCAGGTTCGGCGACGACCGCTACGCGACGTTGTCGCAGACATCCTCCTCGGAGACGTTCAGCTGGTCTGATCGTGGCGCTGATCGCACCGGTCAGCGGCTGCCGAGCACTGATGCTCTCGCAAAGAAGTCGCGCATCACATCGCCGATCTCGGCCCTCACGGGTGCGCCCGAGAGGATCATGTCGACAGCGGGAAGCGATGTGTGGATGTGGCCGAGGCAGTCCAGATGCCGGACGGCGACGCCGGCGGCCGACATCGCCGCTGCATACGCTGCGCCCTCGTCGCGCAGTGGATCGAACTCGCAGGTGACGACAAGAGCCGGTGGCAGGTCGGCCAGGCTCTCGGCCGCCAACGGTGACGCCCTCGGGTCCGTGCGCTGATCGGGTGCTGCGTAGTTGTCCCAGAACCAGCGCATCAGGGCGGCCGTGAGCACGAAACCCTCGGCGTTGGCGACGTGCGACGGCCAGAGCGTCGCGCCATCGGTCACCGGTGTGACGAGCAGCTGGCCGACGATGGTGGGGCCGCCCGCGTCACGCGCGAGCTGGCAGACGACGGCCGCCAGATTGGCGCCGGCGCTCCAGCCGGCGATCGCCAGTTGCCCGGCGATTCCGCCGAGTGACGACGCATTCTCGGCGATCCACCGGGTGGCTGCGAAGGCGTCGTCGACCGCCGCCGGGAACACCGCTTCGGGTGCGTGGCGGTAGTCGACCGAGATGACGATCGCCTCGGATCGCAGGCACAGGTCGCGGCAGAAGGGGTCGTCCGAGTCAGCACTACCGAGCACCCATCCGCCTCCGTGGAAGTAGACGATGACGGGATGAAGGCCGGTCGTGGCCGGTCGGTACAGGCGGTAGGCGAGGTCACCCGTCGTGCCGGGGAGCGAGCCGTCGAGGATCTCGCCGACCTCGGGTCCGCGCGGACGCTGTGCGGCCATCAGACTCGAGAATGCGCGGGCGTCCGCCGGCGTCATCGTCTCCATTCCCGGCAGCTCGAGGCCGGCCATGATCTCGAGCATGATCGCGATGTCCGGCTGGACACGCCGAACGATGCCGTCGCTGCGCCGTGTGGCATCGGGTCCGGAGCGCTGGAAGCCGAGATAGTCGTCGGCGACGACTTCGTCGCATGCCCGTCGGTATCGATCGACGCCGCCTGCGTATGGCAGGAAGACGCGGGGCTTGCCGGGAACGTTGGCGCCCATGTACCACGAGTTGGCCTGTGGCATCAGGGTGATCGCGGCGTAGTCGTTGACGTGACGGACCCAGCCGGCGACCGCCTGTTCGGTGGGTTCGATCGTGACCAGCCCATCGGCGCGCAAGCATCGCAGGCAGTCGGCGATCCATTCGACGTGCTGCTCGATCGACACGATCATGTTCGACAGAACCGAGGGACTGCCCGGACCGGTGATCATGAACAGGTTCGGGAAGCCGGCGGCCATCAGCCCGAGGTACGTCGTCGGACCGTCGGCCCAGGCCTCGCGCAGGGTCAGACCGCCGCGCCCGGTGATGTCGACTCCTACGATCGCGCCCGTCATCGCGTCGAAGCCGGTGGCGAACACGATCGCGTCGAACTCGAGCGATTCGTCGACGAGGTCGACCCCGACAGCCGTGATCGTCGTGATCGGATGGCTGAGGAGATCGACGAGCCGCACCGTTGGTCGGTTGAACGTCTCGTAGTAGCCGGAATCGACGCACAGCCGCTTGGTGCCGATCGGAAACGTCGTCGGGCACAGCAACTCTGCAGTCGACGGGTCGTGCACGATCGAGCGGATCTTGGTTCGCACGAATTCGGACAGCATCTCGTTCGCCAGCGGATTGACGAGATGGTCGTTGTAGCTGCCGAGGAACTCCATGATTCCTCCCTGCCGCCAGGCCAACTCGTATCGCGCGAGCCGCTCGTCGTCCGACACGGCCAAGGTGCTCTGCTGGCTGATCGTGACCGGCACCCCACCGCCGGTCCATCGTGCCGCCTCGCGATACTGAGCCCGCCCCGGCTCGATTGCTGCCAGCTTTTCGGCGGGCACCGGACCGTTGTTGGCCGGAATCGAGAAGTTCGGTGTGCGCTGGAAGACGGTGACGTGTGCGGCCTGCGCGGCGATGATCGGAATCGATTGGATTGCCGAGGACCCGGTTCCGATCACGGCCACTCGCTTCCCGGTGAAATCGACGCCCTCGTGTGGCCATTGGCTGGTGAAATACACATCACCGGTGAACGACCCTGTGCCTGGAATGTCCACGTCCTTGGGCATCGACAGACAGCCGGTTGCCATCACGTAGTAGCGGCATGTCAACAGCTCGCCAGCTGACGTCCGCACCCGCCAGTGCTGCGCCGCCTCGTCCCACTCGGCGGTCTCGACACGTGTCGAGAACTGGATGTCCCTCCGCAGATCGTGGCGGTCGGCGACATGCTGGGCGTAGCGCAGGATCTCCGGCTGCGGGGCGTATTTCTCCGACCACGTCCACGTTTCGTCCAGTTCGGCATCGAACGAATACGAGTAGTCGATGCTCTGGATGTCGCAGCGCGCACCCGGATACCGGTTCCAGTACCACGTCCCGCCGACGTCGTCTCCGGCCTCGATCACTCGGGTCGAGAAGCCGAGTCCGCGTAGCCTGTGCAGCAGGTACATGCCGGCGAAACCGGCTCCGGCGACAACGACGTCCATCTCGGTCGGCGATTCATCGACCGACGTTGAACCTGTGGCATCCATGGCATCCTCTCCCAACACGGCACCCCCGAGCACCGATGACAAAGCATGTTCGCACAGCGCACGCATTAGGTTGTTGCGGTGATGCTCATCGGTCCTTGTTCGTGATCCGCGTCTTTCTGCTCGATGATCACGAAGTCGTCCGACGAGGGGTTCGTGAGTTGCTCGAGAGCGCCGACGATCTGGAGGTCGTCGGCGAGGCCGGAACCGCGGCGGAGGCATTGCAACGCGTGCCCGCCACCATGCCCGATGTCGCGATCCTCGACGTCCGACTCCCGGACGGATCCGGTATCGAGGTCTGCCGTGACCTGCGCTCGATGCTGCCCGATCTGAAGTGCCTGATGCTGACGTCGTTCACCGACGACGAGGCGCTCTTCGACGCGATCATGGCGGGCGCGTCCGGATATGTGTTGAAAGAAGTACGCGGCTCCGATCTCATCGAGAGCGTGCGACGGGTCGCGGCGGGACAGTCGCTCCTCGATCCCGTCGTGACAGCGCGTGTCCTGGAACGACTCCGCAACCCGCCCCGCGACACCCTGACAGCGTCGCTGACGCCGCAGGAGTCGACGATTCTCGGACACCTCGCCGACGGGCTGACCAACCGGCAGATCGCCGAGCAGATGTTTCTCGCCGAGAAGACTGTCAAGAACTACGTGTCGAACTTGCTCGCCAAGTTGGGGATGAGCCACCGCACCCAGGCCGCCGTGTACGCCGCTCGGCTCGCCGAACGTCAAGCCAACAAGCACGGATCCTGACGTTTCGATGCGCGGACGCTGATGCCGACCGAAGCACAGCTGCACGTTGCTGGAAGTGCACGTTTGGCGATGGTTCTCGCCGCAACCGGTGGTTTCGTCGATGCGTTCATCTACGTGCGAGTCGCACCGGTTTTCGTCGCCAACATGAGCGGAAATCTGGTTCGGCTCGGCATTGCTTCGGGGGGCAACAACTGGGGGGCAGCTGCTGCCTCTGCGGTTGCCCTCGCCGGATTTCTGGCCGGTGTCTTCATCTCGACGACGTATCTCGACGTGCGCTTGCGTGCCGGCCGGCGACCGGTGCCGACCACGCTGCTGATCGTCGAGGCCGCGCTTCTCGTGGTCGTCGCCGCAATCGTGACCGCCGCCGATGTTCGGTACTCGAGCTCGATTCACGGCATCGTCTACATCGTCGTCGTGGTCGGTGCAGTCTCGATGGGTATGCAAGCGGTCGGCCTCCGCCGAGTCGGCGAGGTCGCAGTTTCGACCACCTACGGTACGGGCGCCGTCGTTCGTATCGGCGAGAAGCTGGCCCTCGCGCTGAGACGCACGGCGAGGCCGGGAGACCATCGCCGACGGGTCACCATCGCCGTGCTCGGCGGTGTGCTGGTCAGCTACGTGGCAGGAGCGTCGCTGGCATCTGCGCTGCACTCGCACCGAGCTCTGCTGTTCCTGCCGCCACTGGTACTGGTGGCCGCAGCGTGGTCGTCGTACCGATCGGCACAGCGCTCCGGACACTCGCGGAGCCACTCGGCACACGGATCGGTCCCGGCCGAGCGGTGAGCGCGAATGCCAAGGGAAGTGCCGTGGCAACCAGGAATGGCGCGACCAGGCTCCACCACATCAGTACGGCGAATGGCAACGTGAGCATGCTCAGCCACAACGCCATTGGCCGCCGACCGTCCGTCAGCAACGCGGCTTCGGCGATCAGCGCGAAACCAGCGACCGCTCCGACTGTGACGACCATCCATGGTGACGACCCTGCGGCGATCAGGAACGCGAATGCCCCGAGGAGGGCCAGGAGTATGCGCAGCCAGATTTTCATCGGATCGCCGCTTCCACTGGGCGACGCGGACTGAGCCCACCCGTGCGAATCGGATTCCCGATTCGGAACATGGACATCGCGTGGCGGTTCGGTTGGTCGATCAACGCGTCCGATCGAGGAGCGAAGGAAGGCGTCACTCCGAGCGATGCTTCTCGGTCGATGCGTTCCGTGATCTGGTTCATGTGCTGCAGCCCGAAGCCGGCAACGGTGGCGCCCAGGTGAATCCGCTGGAGCGCTCGTCCAGCGTGCAGCCGGGTGGTCGGGTCGGTCGGGTCGGCCACCGTGATGATGCCGTACGCTGCAGCGGTCGCCGTGTGGACGGTGCGTGTCTGATCGAGCCAGAACGCGTCGCCGGCCGTGCGTGAAGACGCCGGGAGCAGCTTGGCGATCGTGAGCAGTGGGCGGGACAGCCCCTGACAATCCAACGTCAGGCCGTCTCGGTGGGCATCGATGTCAGCGCGGTTGTTCCGGAACCATGCAAAGGCAGAGGTCGATTGCTCGGTGTCGGCGATGACCGCCTTCGTTGCGTCGAGGACGAGCGCGCCGAGTGCATGTCGTTCGTCCGTCGTGGTGAACCACCGGAGCGACAGTTCGGGAGGCAACGCCGCCTGTTCGGTGAGTGAATCGAGAGCGGCCGGCGAGATCGCGGTGGACGTGTACGGGCCCCGGTTGCTGTGGCGTTCACCGACAGCGTCGTACAGCGCGCTGGTCCGAGGAGTGGATGCCAGGAGATCGATGTGGGCCGTGTGCGTCGGATCTGACGATGATGGCAACAACGTGACGGTGCTCTGCAAACCGCGTGCGTCGGCGGCGAGAACGAGGTTCTCGAGTGCGCAGCCGAGACCGATGTGATGTTCACGTTCGAGCGGATCCAGTGCCCCGATGCGCCGGGAGGGGTCGGAGAACAGATCGACGCTCGTGGCGGTGACCCGGAAGATCCACGGTTGGGTGTTGTGCGGATTCGCAGCGAGGATCGCGGTCGCGACGACGCCCATCGGCGTCCGGTCGCCGCGCCAATGCGACCACGGGTCGTAGGGGGTGCCGAGACCGGAGTCGAGAACCCCGTTGTCGAAGACGCGATAGCTCCCCACGCCGACGCCTGCGACGACGACGGTCGCTGCGCCGGCGCCGAAGTATTGCAGGATCGTGCGCCGCGAGATGTCGACATCAGGATCTCTCATGTCTCGATGGTGCTCCGCGAACCGCACCGCCGACAGAGGCGAAGGTCACGGACTCGGGTCGTCCGTCATCGCCAACTCTCGTCACTGACCGGGCCAGGTCCAGTCACGGATCTCCGGAAGGTCCTCGAAGTGCTCGCGCACGTAGGCGTGATGACGATCGAGCATCTCTTGGCAATACCTGGTCAGTGCCTCGGCCCCCTCGGGCACGCGTCGGGCGAATTGCAACGCAACCATCACCAGGTGGTACCGGCTCATCCGGTTGAGCACCACCATGTCGAACGGTGTGGTCGTGGTGCCCTGCTCGTTGAAGCCGCGGACGTGGAAGCGGGCGGGTTGGCTGCGGCAGTGCAGGAGTTGATGGAAGGCGCGCGCGTAACCGTGCCATGCGACGACGACGTCGCGATCGTTCGTGAACAGTGACTCGAACCGATCATCGGTCATGCCGTGGGAATGGATGGTGTTCGGCGGCAGCACCATCAGGTCCATCACGTTGACCACCCGCACGCGCAGGTGCGGGACGTGACGACGCAACAGCCACGCAGCTGCCAGCGTCTCCTCGGTCGGCACGTCGCCGGCGCACGCCAGAATGATGTCCGGATCGATCACCTCGCCGTGGGCTGTCGGAACCTCGGTGCCCGCCCACTCCCAGATCGACGCGCCTTCGGCTGCGTGGATCCGTGCGGCGTCGAGGTCGAGGTATTGCGGATGGGACTGCTTGTCCACGACGAGCAGATTGACGTAGTCGCGACTGCGCAAGGCGTGATCGGCGGTGACGAGCAACGTGTTCGCATCGGGGGGAAGGTAGATGCGCACGACCTTGGTCGACAACGAGAGCATCGTGTCGATCAGCCCGGGACCCTGATGGCTGAACCCGTTGTGGTCGTTGCGCCAGCAGGTGGACGTGAGCAGGATGTTCAGGCTGGCCACCGGCTGACGCCACGGCAGATCGCGAGCATGCTGCAACCATTTCGCATGTTGGATCGCCATCGAGGCACTCACCATCGCGAATGCCTCGTACGTCGCGAACATGCCGTGACGTCCGGTCAGGAGGTACCCCTCCAGCCATCCTTGGCAGAGATGTTCGGAGAGGACCTCCATGACACGTCCGTCGGGACTGACGTGATCGTCGGTGGCGGTCGTGTCGACCACGAGGCATCGGTTTGTCGCCTCGAACACGGCACCGAGCCGGTTGCTGTTCGTCTCGTCCGGGCTGAACAGACGAAAGTTGCCCGTGCCGTCGGAGTTCATGGTGCGCCGGTAGATGTCGCGAAGCAGTTCACCGAGTGGTCGAGTCGTCTCGTGATGCTCGCCGCCGGGTGCAGCGACGGTCAGCGCATACGGCTCCAACGCCGGCACATCCAGCGGAACGAGCAACCGACCGCCGTTGGCGAACGGCGTCGAGCCCATTCGCTTGTCGCCGGACGGAGCGAGAGTGGCGAGTTCGTCGATCAGACGGCCGTCGGCGTCGAACAGATCTTCCGGGCGGTACGAGCGCAACCACGCTTCCAACATCGCGAGGTGCTGCGGGTCGTCGCGGACGTTGGCGAGTGGGACCTGATGCGACCTGAACGTTCCCTCGACCGGCAACCCATCGACGACCTTCGGGCCGGTCCACCCTTTCGGAGTGCGCAGCACGATGGCCGGCCACCGTGGTCGGACAGGGTTGCGCGTACCGCCGTCGCGCCGATCGTCCTGGATCTGGCGGATGTCGGCGTAGGCGATGTCGAG
>JAYTRT010000453.1:0-4940 GCA_043746045.1 Actinomycetota bacterium
GGCAGTGTGCTGAGTCAGGACATGGGAAACGGGTCTCTCAGGACATAGGAAACTCTGGTGTCGCGAGACATCACTGACAGATGGACGTGGCGGCGATGACGCTGCCAGATGTCCAAAGCCCGTCTGGTGATCACTGCTGTCGTTGTCGAGGGTCGCTCCCAAGCCGACGTCGCCCGCGACTACAACGTGTCCAAAGGATGGGTCTCCAAACTCGTCGCCCGCTACCGCACAGAAGGCGACACCGCGTTCGAGCCCAGGTCCCGACGCCCCAAAACGTCACCGAACGCCACACCCCCAGCGACCATCGAACGGATCACCGCGATCCGCTCGACACTCACCGGCCAAGGCCTCGACGCCGGCCCGGACACCATTGCCTGGCATCTCCTCCACGACCACCAACTCACCGTCTCGGTGTCCACGATTTCACGGACACTGACCCGCAACGACCTCGTCACCCCCGAACCCGCCAAACGACCACGCTCGTCCTACATCCGTTTCCAAGCCGACTTACCCAACGAAACCTGGCAATCCGACTTCACCCACTACCGGCTCCACAACGGCGTCGACAACGAGATCCTGACCTGGCTCGACGACCACTCCCGCTACGCCCTCACCGTCACCGCCCATCTCCGCGTCACCGGCGCCGCCGTCCTCAATGCGTTCCGCACAGCATGCGCTGAGCACGGCATTCCCGCCTCCACCCTGACCGACAACGGAATGGTCTACACCGCCCGCTTCGCCGGCGGACGAGGCGGCCGCAACGCCCTCGAGACCGAACTGGTCCGCCTCCACGTCCACCAGAAGAACTCCCGCCCCAACCACCCCACCACCTGCGGCAAAGTCGAACGATTCCAACAAACCCTCAAAAAGTGGCTCCGCGCTCAACCCGAACAGCCATCCACAACCGCTGACCTCCAAGCCCTCACCAACCAGTTCCTGACCATCTACAACCACCAACGACCACACCGCTCCCTCGCCCACCGAGCCACACCCGCCGTTGCCTACACCACCCGCCCCAAAGCCACCCCCGACAACACAACCATCAACCCCCACCACCGCGTCCGACACGACCGCATCGACGACTCCGGCGTCGTCACCCTGCGCCACAACAGCCGCCTCCACCACATCGGCATCGGACGAACCCACGCCAGAACCCACATCATCATGCTCATCGACGACCTCGACATCCGCGTCATCAACGCCGCCACCGGAGAACTCCTCCGCAAACTCACCCTCAACCCCAACATCGACTACCAACCAACCGGCGCCCCCAAAGGACCAACCCGCCCGAAAACGACACGAACCGAACCCCGCTGAGGGTTCGGTCCGTTTCCGATCTCCTGAGAGATCACAACTGCGCCCCCGGCAGGATTTGAACCTGCGACCTGCGGTTTAGGAAAGCTGAAAATGGGGTTCGGAGCCATTCGCGAACGTTCGCCGAAATGCACTTTGAGCTGGTCTTATGTGGGTTTTGGCGTTCGCCGCTGTTCGCCGAAATTCGGGTGCTTTCGCCGAGCGGCGTTACCTTTTCGTTACCACGGACGTTGTCCGGGCGGCGTCGAATTTCTGCCGGCCCCGGCGCCGGATGAGCCCAGCGATCTGACGTCCTGGGTTGGCGCCGTGGCCGATGAACCCCTCCGAGTGCATCAGGGTAGGATCCGCACTGTAACTGCCGCAGCCGAAACCCTTCTTGAGCGAGCACTCACGCTGCCGCCCGAGGAGCGAGCGTCGCTCGCCTCCAGCCTTGTGGCGAGTCTCGACTCGGAGAGCTTCGACGAGAATGAAGTCGAAGCGTTGTGGTCCGCTGAGTCCGCGCGACGAGCAGCACAGCTGTCGTCTGGCGAGGCCGAGCTCGGTACGTGGGACCACCTCGTCTCCCGCATCGACGAACGACGCGCATAGCCGCTGTCAGTGTGAGCTTGACGTTTGCTCCACTCGCTCGCCGAGGAGGATGTCCTCAATACGTGGAATTGGTACGAGCAACAACAAGCGGGTTGGGCGACCGATTCGTCGATGCCGTTGGAGCGGCGATCGCATCGGCGTGCCGCTGGCCCACAGGCGGAACACCCTTGATCCACGATGACCGCGGCGACGTCGTCGAGCGCAAGGTCGCCACAGCAGGCTTCCCGTGCGCCCTGCGCTACCGGGTGGACGAAACGCAATTGATCGTGATGGCCGCCTATCGGGCGGGTGTTTGGTCGTGTCACCGAATGTGCCTGCTAGCCAAGTTCACAGACGCCGGCGCACCGAAATCATCCATGTGCCAACCGACACCCCCCAACACGAGATGTGGGGCGAGCCGACGCGTTCGGCGCTGGATGGGCGCGCCTGGAGAGGCACGGTTCTGTTGCGTTGTTCTGCGCCTCGAACGCACTCCTGCCGGGAACAATGGCGGTAGCGCTCGAACGCAAGCTGTTGCGACAGCATCAGGCCTCAACAGATACCGTGCGCGACGATGGCTGACAAGATGGCGGTCGGCTACGCAGTGAAGTTGCTGCCCGAGTTTGGCCTCACCGCGGCCCGGATGAGAACCGACGCGACGTCGTAGAACGCAACGCGCCCGCTGTTGACTTCTCTGCGACCGTCGATGTACGCCGGGTTGCGCGAGCCGCTGGAGCTTCCCGGGGAGGTGATCGCGACATTGCGTGGAGACACGGTCGTCTGAACTCACAAGATCTCCTGAGCTGATGAGCATCGAGGCACGACTTCCGTTGGTTGAGTAACGACTACTCACGACGGGGAGCTCGATGAGCCTCAACCTGCTCAACATGGGTATTCACCGCCACCACGCGACCTCCACCGGCGACCGGACAGGTCGCCACCGCTGGCCTCGACTTCTGGGGTCTGTCGCCGTCGTCGCCGCCTCTGTGGGAGTGACCACCACGGCCGTGCCACTGGTCGCTTACGCCGGAAACGCAGCACTGGCGGCACCGCTGCGCGTGTACACACCGGTCGGTTCGGTGCTCGACTTCACCGGCATCGATTCGATTTCGGACCAGGACCGGACGATCAGCCTGACCGACACCGCCAACGGCTGCGCCCCGGCAGATGGCAACAACTGGGCCCTCTCCGGTTGCGCTCGGCTCCAGATGGACCTGTCGAGCCCGGACGCCGGCAAGATCGCCGTGCTCAACCCGACGGTCCATTACTACATGTTCAACAACGCCCAGCAGAGCGTGGTACTCGCCGGATCCGGCGCCGTGATCGATCAATCGACCACTGGTGACGGGACACCGAGCCAGCTCATCCACATCGACGGCACCCCGCAGCAGCTGCAGGACACCGTCGACCACCTCCAATTCCAGCCCACACCCGGCTACACCGACATCGGTCAGTCCAAGACCAGCCTGCACCTGTCGCTCACCGACGGAACCGATTCGAGCCACGACCAGGCCAACATCGAGATCCGGGTGCTGCACGGCAACGGCGCCCCGACCGTGACGGCCCCGGCGAGCCCGATCGACACGCTCAAAAGCACCCCGACTGCGTTCCCCGACTTGGTGAAGGATCCGGCAGCCCCACCTCTCGTCAACGTGACGGATCCCGAGCAGTGCAACCTCACCAAGTGCGGCGCACCCTTCACCAACCCGGGCGAGGTGTCGAGCGACGACCAAATGCTGCTGGTCGCATGGCTGGCCGATCAGCAGAACTGCGGCACCTTCCATCTGCGCGGCGGGTCGTTCAGCGCGATGGGCAACGTCAACCAGGACACCGTCTTGAAGCTGCTGACCGACACCACGATCGTCGGCGGACTCAACCTCCGTACCGAGATCGCCGGACCGATCCTCGCCTCGTTGTCAGTGCAGGCGCAGACCGTCAACCTGCAGACCCAGCCGAGCGGCAGCACGGATGACACCACGGTCTTCGCCGGCGTCGGTGACATCACCGAAGTTCGCTACGCGCTCTCCCAGATCACGTACACCGGCCCGAACGCCACGGCGACCTGTGACCTCAACGTCGCGGTCAGCGACATGGGCCACAGCGGGTTGCCGCCCCAACACGGCTGGAAGCCCCCGTCGGTCGACAATTCGACCAACCCGCCGACGCCTGTGCCCGCGGAGGAGATCCCGGACGCCAAGTCAGACCAGCAGGTGATTCAATTCAACGTGACCGACGGTCACCCGGACGTAACCGTCAACCAGACCGGACCCGAGTCACCGGGGGTCGACCCGACCAACCAGCCGGTCGAGTTCACGGCCACCTTCAGCCAGCAGGTGCAGGGCCTCGATCCAGCCTCATTGGCGATCACCGGCACCGCCTCCAGCCCGACGATGATCGACATCCAGCCCCAGGGCCCGTCGACGTCGTACGTGATCTCGATCACGCCCGGCTCGGACGGCACCGTCATCGTCGCCATCCCGCAGGACAAGGTCGCTTCGTCGCTCGGGCCCACGGATCCGAATGATCCGCACTACCACGACTACACCAACCACGCGTCGACGTCGACCGACAACACGATCACCTACGATACGACGAAGCCGGCCGCCACGATCACCAAGAACGCCGGCCAGGCCGATCCGGCACTCGGAGCGCCGATCGTGTTCGACGCCACCTTCGACAAGGACATCGATCCGCTCACGTTCAACGGCACCGACGTCTCCTTCGGCGGCAGCACCGCCGGGGGAACCCTCGCCGCAGTCGTCACGCCGGTCGATGCGAAGCATTTCACCGTGTCGGTCCTCGGCATGACGTCGAGCGGCACGGTGCAGGTGCAAGTCGTCGGAGGCGCCGTCGCCGATCTCGCCGGCAACTCGAGCACCGCGTCAGGCACCGCGGCGGTTCAGTACCAGCAGAGCGTCCCCGACATCATCCCGCCCACGGTGACCGTGGAGCAGACCCTTCCCGGCGCAGCGGGCGACCCGACGAGCACCCCGCCGGTGCAGTTCACCGCCACGTTCTCCGAGCCGGTCATCGGCTTCGCTGCCAGCACGGTGACCCTC
>JAYTRT010000454.1:0-4939 GCA_043746045.1 Actinomycetota bacterium
CAGATAACCACGCCACGCTTCGGAAAAGGTCCTGCTGCTATTGCGCGGGTAATAGTGCCAATCCTTGATCAGCTGCGAAACGACCACCCACGGCTGAGGGATGCCCTTGTTCATGCCCCAGACCGCGCCGGCAAAGACCCAGAAGCCGAGCACGAGTCCGATCCCGAGCGCAGTTGCCGACCACGACGGAAGCTGCAGTGTTCGCCCGGACACGACTTCATCGGTGACACCGTCGGCATCTTCGATCGTCGAGATGTCGGGGTGATCAACGGCCGGAATCACACGTCGTCTCCGCTGTGCGAGCTTCCGTCGGAGAAGAGCAGATCCGACAGATGGTCCTCGATCTCGTGGAATTCGTTGCTCCGCAACATTTCCGGGGTCCGTGGTCGGGGCAGATCGATCTGGACGATTGCCTTGATCCGCCCTGGACGGGCGGTCATCACCGCGACGGTGTCGCTCAAGAAGACGGCCTCGGCGATCGAATGAGTGACGAGCAGTGTGGTCGTGACGCGCTCCGTCCAGATGCGGAGCAACTCGAGGTTCAGCCTCCGGCGGGTCATCTCGTCGAGTGCGCCGAACGGCTCGTCCAACAACAAGACCTTCGGCTCGACGACGAGCGCACGGGCGATCGCCACGCGCTGGCGCATACCGCCGGACAACTGGGCCGGTCGCGCTTTCTCGAAACCCTCGAGTCCGACGAGTCTGATCAAGTCCGGGATCGTGTCGGGAGGAACCGAGACACCGCTGACTTCGAGCGGGAGCCGGATGTTGCTCTCGACCGTCCGCCATGGCAGCAACGCTGCATCCTGGAACGCAATCCCGAGATGCCGTTTGTCGCGCAACACCTTCGGCTTCTCGCCGTGGACACGAACGTCGCCGCCCGTCGGAGTCTCCAGATCGGCGATGATGCGCAGGACCGTGGACTTGCCGCAACCGGAGGGACCCAGCAGCGACAGGAACGAACCTTCCGGCGTGCGCAGGTTCAGATCGTCCAGTGCCACGATCTGTTTGCGACCAATGGTGAAGATCTTCGACAGGTTGCTGATCGCGATGCCGACGCCAGTCGGCTTGGGAGACGAAGCAGGTCCAGGCCGGCTCACACCGGCCTGGACCACTGCTGTCTGGTCTCCGACAGTGTCTGCTTCGGTCATCACGTCGGTGTCAAGAGAGGACGCCGACGAGATCCGGGTTTGCCGCGTAGACCGCCTTGAGCAGGGAGAAGTCGAACAATTTGTCGGCTGTGATCTTCAGCCCGGCTTTGCCGAGGACATCGATGTTCTCCTTGATCAACGCATCGCTGACCGTGAGGATGCCATCCTTGATCGCTTCAGGGGTGAACACCAGGTCGAGTTCGGACTTCACCTCCAACGTCTGTTCAGCGGTGTCCAGACCGAGATCGGCGCCGTACTTGCCGGTGGTCAGTGACGCTGCTTTGCCGGGATCTTTCTGCACGTCGCGCCAGCCCTGGATCTGTGCCTTGAGGAAACCCTTCAGTGCATCCGGCTGCTTCGTGATCGTTTCGGTCTTGACCACGTACACCTCGCTGACCAGTGGATAGCCGAAGTCGGCGAGCAGGAAGGTGTAGGTCTCGTGTCCGGCGACTTTGAGCGTGTTCGGCTCGTTGGTGATGAAGCTGAACCAGCAGTCGCACAGGCCGTCGACCAGGGGCTGCGGGTCGAACTGTGCTGCGAACTTCTCGATCTTGCTGTCGTCGATGCCGGTCGACGCCACGAACGCATCCCACACCGCCTGGTTGGCCGATTGCAGACCGAACTTCTTGCCGTACATCTCCTGTGGCGACTTGATTGGTTTACCGGCGAGCGACATCACCGCGAACGGGTTCTTCTGGTACTCGGCGCCGATGATCTTCAAGTCGGCGCCGGCGGCGATTGCCGCAGCCACGATGTCGGGCGACGAAATGCCGACGAGGGCCTTCCCGGACGACACGTCCACTTCAGCAGCGGTTGCCGACGGGCCACCGGCCTGGAGGTCGACCGACGAGAACCCGGCGGCCTTGTAGTACCCGTTGGAGTCGGCGAGATAGGCACCGGCGAACTCGGAGTTCTTGATCCACGACAGACGGAGGGTCATCGCGCCGAGATCTGATGGTGCAATCGCAACCGACGAAGCGGATCCCCCGGCCGTGGTGGCGGTGCTCAGACCCGTGGTGACGGCTGTGCTGCCGCCCGTCGTCACCGCGGTCGAACCCGACGTGGCGACCGTCGTTGTCGCTGCAGTCGAGCCACCCGTCGGTGCCGCAGTGGTCGTGCTCCCTGCAACGGTGGTCGGTGCACTGCTCGTCGCCGTCTTCGTGCTCGAACCGCACGCCGCCAGAAAAGCAGCGCCGAGCGCCGCTCCCCCGCCGAGTTGCAACAATTCGCGTCGATTCATCGTGGCCATCCCTGGTCTCCCTCCTGAGGGCGCACGCTGCGCCGTTCACCTGGATCGACACGGTACGGACGGCGCATTTCGCCCGTGTTTCGGGCGCTACCACTCTTGGTGAACTGCGTGTGTCACCAGCATGTGACAGCCGGGTTCGCGATGTTTCAGCGGGCCGCGTTCTTGACGAACTCGTCGTAGTGGGATCCCGCCAGCCGGTCGCCGCCGTAGAAACCCCCGCGCACATGACGTCTGGTGGTCTCGTCTGCCGTGGCCCGCGCTGCTGAGTGCCAGAGGTAGGCATCGTGGAGGATCACGTCACCGCGCTCGGCGTACACCGCGATCTCGCCGCGGATCTTCTCGAATCGCAGCGGCATCGCGAATGGTGCCGGCTCGTTCGTGTGGCCGGCTGCTGCAGCGGATCCGTCCGGCACTCTGGCCCCATTGACGTTCTCGTACGGTGCCGGCGTGGCCCACAGATGGCTGCCCGGAACCACTCTGAGGAACCCGTTGTCCGGCGAGGTGGCGTCGATGTGGAATGTGAACGCGACCGACGGCCAGACGGCAAGGTTCGGCCCACTCTGCCAGTCGCTGTGCCAGCCGATCCGCGTATAGCTGCTCTCGCGGCCGGGTCGTGCGTCCTGATACACGACGCCGAAACGGTCGTTGTCGTCGGTCCAGCAATCATCACCGAGCAGACTGCGCATCACGCTGACCAGGACGGGGTCCGCGATGGCTGTCTTCACGGCCGTGGACAGCTGTTCGATGTACACGACGTAGTTGGCGAAGGCTCGACTTCGTCCACTGTCGGCATCGTCGATCAGGATGACCGTCCCGTGCTTGTCGTCGAGCGTTCCGGCGACGACCGCACTCTGTGCTGAAACGCACTCGGTCTCCATCGCCTCCATCAACTCCGGGTCCAAGCCATCGCGGAGGATCGCGTAGCCGTTCAATCGGAAGAACGCGATCAGATCGTCGGTCCGGTCCGGTGTGAACACGCCTGACTCGCCGCTGCTCATGCCGACACTCCTTCTGGCGAGACGTCGGCCGCTTCGACCATCTGATGCATGCGTGTCTTCTCCTCGTCCGTTGCCCACGATCCCGTGATGCCGTCATGGGCGATCTGAACCATCGTCGGCCAGTCGTACCCGAAGGTGTTGGCGACGAGCGTGTACTCCATCCCGAGTGTCAGACCGGTCAGAGCAGGGTCGTCGGTGTTCACGGTGACCAGCAACCCTGCGTCGCGCATCGTCGGGAACGGATGCTCGGCAAGGCTGCAACACTTGTCCGGATTAATCCGCACGTTCGCACTCGGACACACGGTCAGCGGCACCTGCGCATCGGCGAGACGCTGCGTCAGCGCCGCATCGGACAGCACGGAGATGCCGTGGTCGATCCGTTCGCAACCGAGCACGTCGACAGCCACACCGATCGCTGATGCCGGCGAATCCTCGCCCTGATGGGCGGTGCGATGCAGGCCTGCGGCGGCGGCCATCGCGTAGGCCGGCTCGAATGCCGCGGGGTCGATGCCGAATTCGGTCGAGTCCATGCCGATTCCGATGACACGCTCGATGCCATGGGTCGCGCCACGCCGAAGCTGGATCAACACTTCCATCTGTTCGACCGCCGCAGCGGCGCCGAAGCCGCGGTCGATGTCGTAGATCATCCGGGTGATCGTCCCGGTCTCCTTTTCGCCGGCGCACAACCCGTCGTCGATCCCCATCACGATGTCGGCCAATGACATACCGCTGCGCAGATGGCGGGCCGGGGTGAAGAACACCTCGTTGTAGACGACGCCGTTCGAGGCCGCTTGGAGTGCGCTCTCGTAGGCGAGCATGGTCCAGTCCTCGCGCGTCTGCAACACGGACTGCACGAACCAGAAGACGTCGAGGAACTCGGTCAGGTTCTCGTACCGGTACACCCGCGCCGGATCCAGCTCAGGCCCGGTTGTGGTCACCCCGTTCTTGCGAGCCAGTTCGACGAGCGTCTCAGGCAGCATCGTCCCCTCGAGATGCACGTGGAGTTCCACCTTGGGCAGGCGCGTCAGAGCATCACGAAGCGAAGTGGGCACGTGTCCACTGTGCGTGATGGATGTTTCGTGATCGTGAACGGCGGAGCACGTGTCGATGATCACACTGTCCGCGGTCAGCGCTGCTGCACGCCACCCTCTGCCGCGTACTCCAGGACGCAGCTCTGATCCAGACCGAGTACCTGCATGAAACGACCGAAGGCGACGTACTTGCCGATCACGAGGGTCAGCTCGACGATATCGGCTGGCGAAAAGTGCTCAGCCAGACGGGCGATGAAGGCATCGTCGATGTTCGCCGAATCGGTGCTGAAGCGCTGCGCGTACTCGATTGCGACCTTCTCCTGAGGCGAGTAGAAGTCGGCCCCCGCAAAATCGGCGACCGAAGCGAGCTGCTCCTCGGTGATCCCGGCAGCGATCGCAGCGGGTGTCCGCCAGGCGAGACAGACGGTGCAGTCGTTGATCTGAGCGACACGCATCCGCACCAATTCATGCACCCTCGGGTCGAGCGGGCTGGCCGCGATCGCCGCATCC